>JAHAYB010000292.1 GCA_018384835.1 Comamonas sp. | reverse complement strand
AGCGCCTTTCTGCACCACATGATTCGCAACATCATGGGCTGCTTGGTTTACATCGGCCAAGGCAGCCACCTGCCCGACTGGATGGCGCAGGTGCTGGCCGCCCGCTCACGCGATGTGGCAGCGCCTACCTTCAGCCCTGATGGCCTGTATTTTCTTGGCCCCGTCTATCCCGCCCATTGGGGGCTGCCCAGCAGTACCCCCGCCTTTGCCTGGCTGCCCGGCGGCTCCCCGCTCTCTGCCTGATGAATGCCATAACCGCTATGACTACCCAGCCCGCTTCACCGCCCCTGACACGCACCCGCATCAAAATCTGCGGCCTCACCCGTGAAGAAGATGTGGATGCCGCCGTTGCCGCCGGTGCTGATGCCATTGGCCTGGTGCTCTACCCCAAAAGCCCACGCGCCGTCACAGCCCAGCGGGCGGCGGCGCTGGCGCGGCGCTTGCCGCCTTTTGTTACGCCGGTGCTGTTGTTTGTGAATGCCAGCGTGGCCGAGGTGCAAGCGGCCTGCGCCCTCGTACCCCACGCGCTGCTGCAATTTCATGGCGATGAAAGCCCGCAAGACTGCTGGCAGGCCAGCGGCCAAGGCCAGCGCCCCTATATCCGCGCAGCACGTATCCCTTTGGGAGCGGCGGCGCAGGGCTTTGACCTCTTAGAATATGCCTATCAATACTCTCATGCCCAAGCCATCTTGCTCGATGCCCATGTGGACGGCTACGGTGGGGCAGGCAAAGCATTCAATTGGTCACTGCTACCTCTAAACGTCAACGCTCACCTCGTCTTATCTGGTGGGCTTACACCTGCAAACGTCAGCGATGGTGTGCGCCTGCTGCGTTCGCGCTGCCCTAGTTTGGCGGTGGATGTCAGCTCCGGCGTAGAGGCCACAGCCCCCGACGGTAGCCCTTGCAAAGGGGTGAAGGATGCCGTCAAAATCCAGCAGTTCATTGCCGCTGTGCGCACAGCCGATGCAGCCCTACCGCCCCCTTCCCCGCAGTAACTACCTGCCTTTTGCTTGTGAAGTGTTTTTTATTTCGCCATGTTTGATTACCAATACCCTGATGCTGCTGGCCACTTTGGCCCCTATGGGGGCAGTTTTGCCAGCGAAACCCTCACCTTTGCCCTGCAAGAGTTACGCGCTGCTTGGGCGCGTTACCAACACGATACCCAGTTTCAGGCCGAGTACCAGCGCGAGCTGGCGCATTTTGTCGGTCGCCCCTCGCCCGTTTATCACGCCCAGCGCCTGAGTGCTGAAATCGGCGGTGCGCAAATCTTCTTAAAGCGCGAAGACTTGAACCACACCGGCGCACACAAAATCAACAACGTGATTGGCCAGGCCATGCTGGCCAAGCGCATGGGCAAGCCGCGCATCATTGCCGAGACAGGTGCAGGCCAGCACGGCGTAGCCACGGCCACCATCTGCGCCCGCTATGGGCTGGAGTGCATCGTCTATATGGGCGCGGAAGATGTGAAGCGCCAAAGCCCCAACGTCTTTCGCATGAAGCTCTTGGGCGCAACCGTGGTGCCGGTAGAGTCAGGCAGCAAAACCCTCAAAGATGCACTGAATGAAGCCATGCGCGACTGGGTGGCCAATGTGGACAACACCTTCTACATCATCGGCACGGTAGCCGGCCCTGCGCCCTACCCTGCCATGGTGCGCGACTTTCAGCGGGTGATTGGCGAAGAATGCCTGACGCAAATGCCCGAGCTACTGGCCAGCCTGAACCTAGCCGCCCAGCAGCCCGATGCCGTCGTCGCCTGCGTAGGCGGCGGCAGCAATGCCATGGGTATCTTCCACCCCTATATCCCCTTTGAAGCCACCCGCCTGATTGGCGTGGAGGCCGCAGGCGAGGGGCTGGACACCGACAAGCACGCCGCCTCGCTGCAAAAAGGCTCTAGCGGCGTGCTGCACGGCAACCGCACCTTTATCTTGCAAGATAAAGATGGGCAGATTACCGAAACCCACAGCATCAGCGCTGGCCTGGGCTACCCCGGCGTGGGCCCCGAGCCCGCCTGGCTGCAAGCGCTAGGCCGCGCCCAGTACGTGGGCATTACCGACAGCGAGGCGCTGCAAGCCTTTCACCACCTTTGCCGCACTGAGGGCATCATCCCCGCGCTGGAATCGAGCCACGCCGTGGCCTACGCGATGAAGCTGGCCAAGGAGATGCGCCCAGAGCAAAGCATTTTGGTGAACCTCTCCGGTCGTGGTGACAAAGACATTGGCACCGTGGCCGACCTCTCTGGTGAAGATTTTTACGACCGCCCCTCTATGCGCGGTCTCAAAGTCAAAGGAAGTGACAAACAACATGAGCCGCATCACCGCAACGTTTGACAGGCTGCGTGCCCAAGGCCGCCAGGCGCTGGTTCCCTTTATCACGGCGGGCTACCCCTTCGCCGCCATTACCCCCAGCCTGATGCACGGCATGGTAGAGGCGGGGGTAGATATCATTGAGCTAGGCGTACCGTTTTCTGACCCCATGGCCGATGGCCCCGTGATCCAAAAAGCGGGCGAACGCGCCATTGCCAACGGTGTAAATCTGGCCAAAGTGATTGGCTATGTGCGCGAGTTCCGTAAAAAAGACAAGCACACCCCCGTCGTCCTCATGGGCTATGCCAACCCCATTGAGCGCTACGACCAACTGCACGGCAGCGATGCCTTTGTGCGCGATGCGGCAGAGGCTGGCCTAGATGGCCTACTCGTCGTTGACTACCCGCCCGAAGAATGTGAAGAATTTGCCGCCAAGCTCAAAGCCCAGGGCATTGACCTGATTTTTCTGCTTGCCCCCACCAGCAGCGATGCGCGTATCCAAGAAATTGCGCGTATCGCTAGCGGCTATGTGTACTACGTCTCGCTCAAGGGGGTAACGGGTTCTGCCGCGCTCGATACCGATGATGTAGCGCGTATGTTGCAGCGCATCAAGCAGCATGTGCAAATTCCCGTGGGTGTCGGCTTTGGCATTCGTGATGCACAAACCGCGCACACCGTGGCGCAGATGGCCGATGCCGTCATCATCGGCAGCCGCATCATCCAATTGCTGGAAGACCAGCCCCACGAGAAAGTCATCCCCCTGGCGATTGATTTTTTGCGCAACGTGCGTAAAGCCATGGACGCTTGATACGCACCGCCAACGCACACCCATGCACCCATGCACCAACGCACTGAGCGCACCTAAGAGCAAGGAGTTGAATTTATGTCTTGGCTAGGAAAAATCCTTCCCACCAAAGCCCAAAGCACGGAGCCTAAGGAGCGCCAGCAGCAAATTCCCGAAGGGCTGTGGGTCAAATGCCCCAGTTGCGAGGAGGTGCTGTACAAAACCGACTTGCAGAAAAACCAGAACGTGTGCCCACAATGCAGCCACCACCACCGCATTGGTGCGCGTGAGCGGCTAGGGCATTTTCTGGATGAAAAAGGCCGCGATGAAATTGGCAACGACGTAGCACCTACCGATGCCCTCAAATTCAAAGACAGCCGCAAGTATTTGGAGCGCCTCAAAGAAGCCCAGGACAACACCGGCGAAAGCGATGCCCTGGTCGTGATGGGCGGCAAGGTCAAAGGCATCCCTTTGGTGGTGGCCTGCTTTGAGTTTGACTTTATGGGCGGCAGCATGGGTTCTGTGGTGGGCGAGCGCTTTGCCCGTGGGGTGCAAGCCGCAATTGACCGCAAAGTGCCCTTTGTCTGCTTTACCGCCACCGGCGGGGCGCGGATGCAAGAAGGGCTACTGAGCCTGATGCAAATGGCCAAAACCAACGCCAGCCTAACGCGCCTGGCCAAGGCTGGGCTGCCCTATGTCAGCGTCCTGACCGACCCCACCATGGGCGGCGTTTCTGCCGGCTTTGCCTTTGTCGGTGATGTGGTGCTAGCCGAACCCAATGCCCTGATTGGCTTTGCCGGCCCGCGTGTGATTGAAACCACCGTGCGCGTCAAGCTGCCAGAGGGCTTTCAACGCGCCGAATTTATCCAAGAAAAAGGCGCGGTGGACATGATTGTGGACCGCCGCCAACTGCGCCAGCAAATCGCTAGCGTGTTGGCCATGCTCCAGCGCCTGCCTGCCCAGGCCGTGCAAAACACCGAGGCCGAGATGGCTAATTGCGCATAAAGCGCTAGGCATCGCCTGTCGGAATGGGGATGCCCAGGCGCTCAATGCGATAGCGTATTTGGCGCAGATTAAGCCCCATACGCGCCGCAGCAGCGGTGCGGTTGTAGCCGTATGCCTGCAAGGCTTGGATAAGAACACGGCGCTCTTGCGCATCCAGCCAGGCTTGCAGGTCTTGGGGCAGGCTCTCGCTATCGGTTTGCCAGGGGGTAGCGGTAGCGGCGGGGCTGTTAAGGTCGCTTAGGGTGTTTTGGTCACTCTCGCCTGTTTGGTGGCTGCTGCCGGGTGGGCTGGGGTCTTGCGCCTCAGTGCTATCGGGTAGCTGCACCCCCTCTAAGCCCAAGGTTTGATAACGGTAGAGCAGGTTCTCTAGCTCGCGCACATTGCCGTACAGCGGCAGCTTGGCCAGGCGCTCTAGCAAGGCGGGAGTGGGGTGCAGGGGCGGCTGCTCAGGCTCGGCAATGGCGTTGAGCAAGTGCTGGCACAGGGCAGGTAAATCTTCACGGCGCTGGCGCAGCGGCGGTAGCTGCATATCAATCACGTTGAGGCGGTAGTACAAATCTTGGCGAAAGCGCCCCTGCTGCACCTCAGCGGCTAGGTCGCGGTGGGTAGCGCTGATGATGCGTACATCCACCAATTCTTCTTGCGTTGCGCCTAGGGGGCGCACACGGCGCTCTTGCACGGCACGCAGCAGCTTGGCTTGCATGGACAGAGGCAATTCGCCCAGCTCATCCAGAAATAAGGTTCCCCCATTGGCCGCTTGGAAGAAGCCAGGGCGGTCGTGCTGTGCCCCGGTGTAAGCACCTTTGCGCACGCCGAAGAACTCGGCCTCTAGCAAGCTCTCTGGAATGGCTCCGCAGTTGACCGCAATCAGCGGGCCTTGGGCGCGGTGGCTGCAAGCGTGCAAGGCGCGGGCAACCAGCTCTTTGCCCGTGCCCGATTCGCCATAAATGAGCACCGGTGCCATGCTGGGGGCTACTTTTTGTATGCGCTGGCGCACGGCCTGCATGGTGCTCGATTGGCCAGCCATACCCAGTAAAGCATTGTGGCAAGGGGGTTGGGCGGTAGGGGATGGGGATACACCGGCGGCTGGGGCGCTGGGGTTCGTGCTGGGGCTGGCGGTGGCCGCCGCAACCAGCGCAGAGCGGCCAAGCGCCGAGGCCACCACCTGGCGAAACTGCTTGATATCCACCGGCTTGGTCAGGTAGTCAAACGCACCATAGCGCAGCGCCTGCACCGCACTTTGCGCCGAGCCATGGGCGGTAATGACGATGCTGCGCTCTGTGCGCTGCTGCGCGTGCAGCTCGTGCAGTAGTTCCATGCCTTGGCCATCGGGCAGGCGCATATCGGTAATCAGCAGGTCAAACCGCTGCGCTTGCAGGCAGATACGCGCTTGGGCGAGGTTTTCAGCCGTGCTCACTTGGTAGCCCTCGCGCAGCAGGCTCAGTTCATAGAGGGTGAGTAGGTCAGGCTCATCATCGACGACCAAAATTTTAGGATGAGCGCTTATCGGGCTGGAGTGAGAAGAGAGCATAACAATGGTGACTCGTAAGAGGGTAGCAGCGCACTTTAACTTTAATAAAACCAGAAAAAAGCAGCAAGCCAAGTAGCCGGAGCATCAGCGATGCGCATCGCCTGGCTACCAAGCGCTAAAAACGGTTGGGGGCAAAGCAGACATTAAAACCATTGCCCCAAGCCAAGCCACCGGCCAGGCGCTGCTGGCAGCGTTGGTAGTCAATGCTGGCATGGTGGCGCTGGCATAGCTCGCGGCAGATAAACAGCCCCAGCCCACTAGAGCGGCTGTGGGAGGAGAAAAATGGCTCAAACAAGTGGTTTTGCACTGCCGCTTCAATCTCTGGCCCTTGGCTCCAAACCTGTAACCACGCCTGGCCACTGTGCGGGTTGCGCCCCGATAGCAGTTGCAGGCGTTGCGCATCGTGGCCTTGGGCGTAGCGCAGGGCATTGTCCAGGAGGTTGAGCACAATGCGGCGTAGGTGTTCGGCATCGATGGCCACTTGTGCGCCGCTGGCTAGGTGCAGTAGCCCTAGGTGTTGATGGTGCTGGTGCTCTGCTGTACTAGCGGCTGCGCCAAGGGTATTGGGGTTGTGCTGCGCTTGCCAGTCGTGCCAGATATGCGCCAGCGCGGTATCGAGTGGCAGCGGTGCGCTGCGTGGCAGGGGGCTTTGCTGTTGGACGCGGGCAATGTCCAGCACGTCTTGCACGGTGTGCGCTAGGCGCTGGGCGTTGTCCGCCACCATTTGCGCTAGGCGCTGCTGGGCGGGGTCGTGCAGCTCTTCTTGCAGCAAGGCGTTGGCTTGGGTGATGGCAGACAGAGGGTTGCGAATCTCGTGCGCCACCGCCGCTGAGATGCGCCCCATCGCCGCCATCTTCTCGGTACGCAGACGCGCTTGCAGCTCACGCAGGTCTTCCAGAAAAACCAGAAAGATGCCCTCCTGTGCTGCTTGCGCTGCCCCCACTCCCCCGCCTACCCCGGCTGTCCCCACAGCGCTACTAGGAGCATCTTGCGCAATAAAGGGGTGCTGGCTGCCGGGCAGGCCATCATCCAAGCTCCAGTGGTGCAGCCAAACGCGCACGTACAGGCCAATGGGGGGCTGCTCAGGCGGCTCTAGCAGCACGCTATCTGATTGGCCTTGTTGCCCACTGTCTTGGCAGCGCTGGAGCAACTGGCATAGGGGCTGCCACAGCGGCAGGGCATTAAGGTGGCTGGGCAGGGGGGCATCAGCGGGGCAGCCCAACAGCTCGCAGGCCGCCGGGTTGGCTTGGTGGATGGCAAAGTCGCGCCCATCCACCACCAACACCCCTTCCGATAGCTGGGTGATGATGAGGCCATTGATTTCCGCCTGGGTACGCGCCAAGCGGTGGTGCTTACGCGCCAAGTGCTCTTGCCAAGCCAGCCGGTGCGCTAAGTGGTGGGTGAACCAGGCAATCACAAAATAACCAAGGCAAATCAACGCGGCTTGCACCAGACTATCAGCCCCGCCACTCAGGCCAGACCACAGCGCCAGGCCATGCCCGCCGAGCAGCAGTAAGGTAATGGCCGCCGTAGTGGCCCAAGCAGTGCGCAAACTGCCCAGGCAGGCCGTGGCTAGCACCGGCAAGGCCAGCAGCGGGGCGTAAGGCAAGCTCCCCCAGCCCGATTGCAGCACTTGCAGCGTCTGAATCAGGCAGATGCACAGCACCTCTATCCCCAGCACCAGCAGCCAGGCCAAGCCCCAGGCCGTGCTAGGCGGGTGCTGGCGCAGCCACACCCAAGCGAGCAGCGTTGTGCACAAATAGGCAATACCCACCCCCAAACTGGCCTGGGCATAAACACCGCTAGCCTGAGTGGGGTGGGGGGTGATTTGCAGCATGGCCAGCAACACGGCAACCAACACCAGCGCTGTGACAACGCGCCCCAAGCTAAAGGCCAGCCATAAGCGGCGGACCATCGCGTACGGCAAACGGGCAGCTTGTGCAGAACCTACAAAGCCCGGAGGGCTGCCAATAGCGGAGGAGGCAATCACGGTACTTACTCTGGCTCTGACGCTTGCGCTGGTGTTGTTTGTGGCGGTTGTGCCCCTTGCTGGGCATGGGCGCTGCTGCAATAGGCGTGGCCGTGCGCGAAGATGGCTTCGCTTTGGGGCAGGTGCAGGCCGCAATGGGTGCAGCGCAGCATGGTTTGGGGGGGAGTTAGTGTGGGTCCGGCAGGGCGGGGTGTTTGGGCAGCACGTTGAGCCGCACGCTGCTTGCTGCGCCACAACCCATAGGCCACGGCCAGCAGCAAGGCCATCAACAACCACTTGGCAATCATGCGCTGCGCTCCAGCAACACCTCTAGCACAAAGCGCGAACCGGCGTAGGCCAGCAGCAGCAACACCGCACCGGCGTACACCATGCGAATGGCACGCCTGCCGCGCCAGCCAAAATACGCCCGCC
>JAHAYB010000271.1 GCA_018384835.1 Comamonas sp. | reverse complement strand
TTTTAGAGCCGCCTTTTTCTTTAATGGTATGTATTAACGCTTGATAATCATCCCCCTCTATCTCAGGAAATTTTAGAGGGGCTTTTGCCGGATTACCATACACTTGCAGCCGAGGGCAGTGGGGACAAGTTTTTGGTGTGCTGCCAATATCAAACTCAGCATCTTGCAATAAAGCTTGGGCAGCTTCAAACGCACGTTGATAATCAGCATCATTGCCCACCACCATCTCACTAAACAAGGCGGTGCGTGAAGCCCACAGCGCCAACAGCATAGAGAGCATGACAAACACCATCACTATCAGTAAGGAAATGCCGCGCTGGCGCGGTAAAGGCAGGCAGCCATAGCAAGGGGCGGTAATTGGGACAAGGGGCATAGCCTTATAGCCTTCTACTGTTAATTGCGGCTGCGTAGTTGAAAGACGTTACGAAAACTCAAGTGCATACGGCGTTGGCGCTTGCCGCTTAGGGTGGTCATTTTTTGCTGCTTGGCTTTGCCGGTGCTGTTGTCATAGTCGCAGGTGCTGTAGGTACTATCGCTGGGCATGTCGATAGGCTCATGCCCAAACAGGGTCAGGCATACCTCTAACGCCTGCACCTGCTCACCAGGCTTGAGGGTGGCTAAATCCTTAACGTAACGCACCCTAGGCTCACCGCTGCTGGGCTGGGTTTGCGCTAAGTAGCGCACCTGAAAATCTGCCACATTGCCAATAATCGGCTGCTTCGTACCACCATCACTGCCCTTGCAGTGCAGCACATGCTGGCTGCTGTCAAAGCTAAAGGTGCTGCTGATAAATTCATTCACCGTGCCAGAGGATTTGCCCAAGCAATCCCTGCTATGCCCCCCCGCATCAGCACTAAAGCCGACGGTAAAGCTGTTGTTGTCATGGCTGAAGGCATCGGCATCGGGCATCATGAGGTACACCTCATCGCCTGTGTCTTGGTACTTGGGGTCGGGGTTAGCCTCTAAGTACAGCGAACCGGCCTGGCGCACTTGCTGACCAATGACCCGCATGGCATAAGAGGCTTGTTGCTGAATGCTGCTGGCATCCGTGACCGTGCCAGAAATGCCCCGCGAGGCCATCAAGCCCCCTATAGCTGCCCCCACCACCAATAGCCCAATCACTAGGCCAACCATCAGCTCTAGCAGCGATAGGCCGCGCTGGCGCTGCCAGTGCCACACCTGCACCGCCGCAGAGCCAGTAGCGCAAACAGTTGTGGGCATGGGAGTCGGTACGGGCTTGGGCATTGGAATAGAAACCAGGGCAAGTATGGGCAATGTTGTCGTTAAGAGCAGCGCAAGGCGGCGCTATGCTCATCAGGCAATGCGCAGCGTGTGGGAACGGCCAGGTATTGCAGGTGGCAGAGATGCTCATCCAGGCAGCTAATAAGGTCGTCAGGGTGGTTAGGGTCGCCGGTGCCTAAAGTAAAGGGCTGCCGGTAGCTAGCATCCGCATCGTGGCGTTGGCTGTTGTTCCGCCAAGCGATCACCACGCCTAGCTGTGGGTATGGCTGGCCGCCACCACTGATTTTGATGATTTTGGCCTGACCGCCTGGTAGGTTGCTGCGCACGCTTTCTTTCCAAATAGCTAGGTCGTATTGCGCCAGTGCTTGGGGGCTACAGCCTGAGTTATTTGCATCAGCGCAAATGCTGTGGTCAATCTCATCAGGCACATCACCAAAATCACTTATATAGTCATCCACTTGCATTTGAGCGCTGGGGTTAGCGCGTAGGCGCTCGCTTAAATCTTCAATCAAACGAACGGCTTGGGCGCGACGCACGCTGTTTTGGGTATCGACCAGGGTGCGCATTTGCACGCCCACAATGCCCAGTATGCCCAGAGCGGTAATGAGTAGGGCAATCATTGATTCCAGCAGGGTAATACCGCGCTGACTGGGGTGGGGCGGCAGGCTTATAGTTCGGGGCATGAGGTATCTTCCTTTTGGCTATTGGCACTGCGAATGCGCCCGCCTGAGCTCATACGTACAGCCCTGGCACTGCGTTCACTGGCATTGGTGCTTGCGTACAGGGGGCGCAGGTTAAAGCTAGGAAATGCACCACTGGCTTTACCCCAGCGGTCAAAGGCAATGCTGGCTGTACCGCCACGTCGGCAAATACGCAGCTTGCCCGGCACAGGCGCGTGGTGTAGCAGCGGCTCAGTGGAGAGGTCACATTTACCATTCTTATTCTCATCATGGCAAATTTGCCAGCCGCAGCCCCACTCTTGGTTGCCACTGGCACTGTTGCAGTGGTCGTTATTGGGCAGTTTTTCTATTAACACTTGGCCGCCTAGCCGAATAGCCTCCGAACGTGCCAAGTACAGGCTGGCAATTAACGTCTCGGTTGTTTGGCGTACCCGCCAAATATGAAACAAGGCGCTGAAGTTAGCCGCTGCCAGCGCCATCAGCAAGGCCAATATAGCGCTAGCCACCAATAGCTCTACCAGCGTGAAACCAGAATGCACCCGCCCTTGGCGTTGAGCGCGTAAACACGCCCTGTAGAGTTGAGCCGGCGTTATCACCAAAACGCTAGAGGTAGGTTGCAACTGCTGCATAACAAAGGCTTTCAGAGTAAAAATGCCGTCAAGTAGGGCAATCTCCTGCATTTTTCATTTGGTAAATACGCCCACCAGTAATACATATCCGTATTGCGCCCGCATTGGCATCGGCTGGATTACTAGGACTTAGTAAAAAATTGCTACTGGTGGCACTAATCACCATGCCCCAACGGTCAATCACTAGCTCATCGCTATCGTGCTCATAGGTCATACGCAAGCGCGTGCCTAAACGGGCATGTTGTTGCAGTGTTTTAGGTTTACCCTGCTCTGTCGCCTGCACTTGCCAGCCTTTAGCCCAATCACCATCGTTGGCCACTAGGCGAACCTGCGCACTGCGCCGGATGGCCTCTGAGCGGGCAAAGTACAAGCTATCCTGCAAGGCTTGGGCAGCGCTGCGTATCTGCCAGCGCAGTGCTAAAGAGGCAAAGTTAGGAGCTGCCATAGCCAGCAATAAGCCAGCAAGAGCTACGGCAACCAACACTTCCGTCAGGGTAAAGCCATACTCCTTGGCGCAAGGCTGGGGTAGCGCACCCGCACCAACTACCACAGTACTGGAATCAATCAAACACATTTAAGCAAACACTAGGCAATGAATTGGGGTAGGCTAGCATTGTCTATACCAACAAAGGCTCCGTTTACGATAAACGGTAGCTATTGCACGACCGGCGGTAACTTGCAACGCCCTAGTTGGTTGGTTTTTTCAGAAGAGGTTAAAAAATCGCTTGTAATCCAAAATTTTCCAATGATTTTCCCATAAAAATCAATGAGTTATAAT
>JAHAYB010000247.1 GCA_018384835.1 Comamonas sp. | reverse complement strand
GCTTGCACTCTGGCCGTATTCCAGCTGTAGTACACAGACACGTAAGGCTTGAGTGTTTTAGGGTTGGTCACGACGTAGGGGCAATGCGACCACCGGGGCAGCTGTTGCAAGATCGTCAGCACATCCGAAGACAAAGGCACATGGCGGGCCTTGCCGTTCTTGCTCAACGGAATCCTCCACGTTCTACGCTCTAGGTCAAAGTGACTCCACTGGCTGTCAAACAGCTCACGTTTGCGGCACCCCAGCAGCAGCAATAAAGGCACGATGTACTGCAGTTGAAGGTTGTCACTTTGGCGTACACATTGCACCAGCTTTTGCGCTTCTTGAGCACTGAGGAAACGCTCTCGCTTGTTGTTTTCTTCAAAGGGCTGGACACCTGCACAAGGGTTCTCCTGTGCTCCTGGCACCTTCCACTTTTTGGCGAGGTTCCAGACACAGCGCACCAATACCAAAATTCGGTTGGCTGTTGCTGGTGCATAGCCGCTTGCCCGCAATCCGTGGTGAAACTCGATCACGTCCTTTTGCTTGACCTCATCGAGTCGCAGCCGCCCCCAGCGAGGCAGCAAGTGGTTGCGTAAAAATGATTCGTCGTCGCTCCAGCTGCGCTTGGCCGTTTGAACGTAGGTGATGTAGCGTTGGGCGAACTCTTGCAGTGTGGGCACGGCTCGTAGCTCTTTGCGGTCTTGCACAGGGTTGTCTCCCAAGATCACCTTGGCCCTTGCAGTTTGGGCCGCTTGCTTGGCTTGCTCAAAGGTGATGCCTGAAGCGTCCCCTAAGCGCAGTTGGAGCTGTTTGCCTCGCAGGTCACGGTAGCGCAGGTACCACGTCTTGCCTCCACTGGGGCGCACTTCCAGCACGAAGCCGGGAATCTGGGTGTCGTACAGGTCGAGCTTGTTCTTGCCTGCAGGGCAGACCGCGTTGCGTGCGGCGTGGGCGTCAAGTTGTAGGCTAGGCATTGAAAAACTCCTTGCAGTGTTGGTGATAAAAGGGGATGAAGGACAAAGCGCTTTGCACGCTTGGGCGCACCAGACGTAGTAGTTGGTGGGTCGAGTGCGTCCTCTACGGGTGTGTTTGCCCACCAGTTTTTTTTGTATGAGGTGATGCAAGAGAAAAAGCCCCGAAGGCGTGGGCCAACGGGGCTTGTAAAGTGGGCAAATGGGCTTGTTTGCTAGGTAGGTTGCGGCACCTGTAACCAGTCAGGCAGCACGCGAGGCAAAGACCAAGGTTTAGCTTGAGTCTTGACTGCTTCCCAGCCCAAGCAGGCAAGCCACGTTTGGCGAGGAATGGGCTTGTGCGCTGTGCGGTAGTAGCTGACCATACGGCGACTGATGCCAAGCGCTTGTGCTGCTGTGCTCAAAGACAGGTTGTTGCGGTGCATCCAGTGGTCAAACATCTCGTGGCTGGCCTCACCTGCTTGCTCCTTGGCCCATGCGTACACGTTGTCGGCACCGAACTCTTCGTCTAGCCACTCGATGCCTCCTCCCCACTCGCTAACGTGTACCTGAGCAAACACTTCAGGCTGCAAAATGGGCTTGAGCGCTTGGTGTTTTTTGAGACGATCGCCCACGTCCACCTCCAGCACTTGGCCTGTACTCCAGACGGTGCGAAGGCGGTAGGGCTGCAACGCTTCAACGGCTTGCAAACGGGGAAAGAAACGGTGACTTGCTCCTTGCTGCTTTGGAGCGCTTTTAGATGTGGTCAATGTCTACCTCCTGTGCTTGTTGCTGGCAGCTTAGACGCTGGCTTACGACTTCGCTAAGTGCTTGGTCTTGCAGTTGCTCCAACAGGGCTTCAAACAGTCGGGCAGGGACGGCGTAGAAGGCA
>JAHAYB010000233.1 GCA_018384835.1 Comamonas sp. | reverse complement strand
GTGCTGGGCGTGACCCTGCCTGACCCTGACCTGAAGTGGAACGCCGAGCGCGGCCACTACGACTACGGCCAGATTGACTGGGACGAGTTCTGGAACACCGTCAACGGCAATGGCCCGATGAACAAAGAACGCCTGGCCACCCGCGGCCAGGCACACAACAACGGCCAATGGGTGCGCGATGCCGCCCTGGCACACGCCCGCAAACAACAAACCCGCGCAACCAAGGAAGCAGCATGAGCACACCCGCACTGAAAGATTGGCCCCTCTGGGAAGTATTTGTCCGCAGCAAGCAAGGCTTGGAGCACAAGCACTGCGGCAGCCTGCACGCCGCTGATGCCGCCCAGGCGCTGCACATGGCGCGTGATGTGTACACCCGCCGCCAGGAAGGCGTGAGCATCTGGGTGCTGCCCTCCAAGAGCATCACCGCCAGCAACCCCGACCAAAAAGGCGAGTTGTTCGACCCCGCTGCCGACAAAATCTACCGCCACCCGACCTTCTACGAAATCCCTGAAGAAGTGGGGCACATGTAATGACAGCAAGCACCCAAGCACCCAACGACTACCTGCTGCACCTGGCCGATAACGCCGTGGTGCTGGGGCAGCGCCTGGCCGAGTGGTGCGGCCACGGCCCCATTCTGGAAGAAGACCTGGCGCTGGCCAACGTCAGCCTGGACTTGATTGGTCAAGCCCGCCTGCTCTACCAACTGGTGGCCACCCGCATGGGCGGCGATGCCACGGAAGACGGCTTGGCCTACTTCCGTGATGACACCGAGTTCCTGAACTACACCCTGCTGGAGCTGCCCAACCACGGCCCGCTGGTTGGCTATGCCGCCAGCGACATGGACTATGCCACCACCATCGTGCGCAACTTCTTGTATAGCGCCCTGATGGTGTTGGTCTGGGACAAGCTGCAAACCTCTAGCGATACGGACTTGGCCGCCATTGCTGCCAAATCCCTCAAAGAGGCACGCTACCACCTGCACCACGCCAGCGACTGGGTGATTAAATTTGGTGACGGCACAGAAGAATCCCACCAACGCGCCCAAGCCGCCGTGGAGCACCTGCTGCCCTTTACCGAAGAGTTCTGGACGGCCAGCAGCCACGAAGACGCATCGACCGCCAACGCCAGCGGTGCCAACGTGCCCGCTATGCGTGCCGACTGGGATGCCCTGGTTGCCGACGTACTGGCCGAAGCCACCTTGAAGCTGCCCGCACCCACCAAAGGCTATATCACCCAAGGCAAGCAGGCCGTGCATTCTGAGCACCTGAGCTACCTGCTCGGTGAGATGCAGGGCTTGGCACGCGCCCACCCCGGCGCTACCTGGTAAGCCGCAGCCCCATCAGCTTTAGCTTTTTGAGCTTTACACGCAAGGACACCGCCCGCGCATGACAACGATGACTACTCCCCCCGATGCTTCAACCGCCCAGAGCCAGCAGATTGCCAAAGTCTGGGCTGCTCTGGAGCCACTGACAGACCCGGAAATCCCCGTTGTCACCTTGCGCGAGCTGGGCATCTTGCGCGATGTGCGTGAGGGCGATGAGGGCGGCCTAGAGGTCGTCATCACCCCCACCTACAGCGGCTGTCCAGCCATGGGGCAGATTGAGGATGATGTGCGCGCCACGCTGGAAAAAAACGGCATTGCCGCGCGCGTCATCACCCAGCTTGCCCCCGCCTGGACTACCGACTGGATGCTGCCCGAGGCCAAGGACAAACTACGCGCCTATGGCATTGCCCCACCCACTGGCATGTGCGGTGTGGGTAGCGCCACAGGGGGCAGCGCAGGTCAGACCAAGGTGCTGCAATTTGTGCGCAAGCGCAAACCCGAGGTGGTGCCCTGCCCGCGCTGCAATTCGCGCAACACCACGCTGTCTTCGCAGTTTGGTTCCACCGCCTGTAAAGCCATGTACAAGTGCCTGGACTGCCTGGAGCCGTTTGATTACTTCAAGCCTTACTAAAAAGCCCCTGCTAGCGCTAGCAGCACTAGCGCAGTCCGTCCCATCTTCATTTCTGCATATTCAGCGGAGTTCAACACGCCATGTCAGCCCTGCATTTTCAAGAACTTAGCGTCAAGCGCGTCAGCCCCGAAGCGGCAGGCGCGGTGGCCATCACCTTTGACATTCCCCCCGAGCAGCGCGAGCGCTTTAACTTTGAGCCTGGTCAGTACCTGACGCTGCGCACCACCATCAACGGTGAAGACGTGCGCCGCAGCTACTCCATCAGCAGCCAGCGCAGCCGCCTTGCCCAGCGCGGCGAGCTGGAGGTGGGCATTCGCCCCGTGGAGGGCGGCCTGTTCTCCAACTGGGCAGCTACCAGCCTAAAAGCTGGCGACAGCCTGCAAGTCATGCCCCCCACGGGTCGCTTCGTCATCAAGAAAAAACGTGCTCTGCACCGCGTGGGCTTTGCCGCTGGCTCGGGCATCACCCCCATTTTGTCGATTGCTACCAGCACCCTGGAAGAGCAGCCTGACGCGAAATTCACCCTGGTCTATGGCAACCGCCGTATGTCCACCGTGATGTTCAACGAAGCGCTGCAAGACCTCAAAGACCGCTATCGCGACCGCCTGACGATGATTCACATCCTCTCGCGCCAGGCGCAGGAAGTGGACTTGCTGCAAGGTCGCATCGACGAAGCCAAGGTACATGACATCATCCAAGCTCTGCTGCCCGCAGCCAGCATGGATGAAGTCTTTATCTGCGGCCCTGATGCCATGATTACCGCCACTGAAAAAGCGTTGCAAGACGCAGGTGTGCCCCAAGACCGCGTCTATACCGAGCGCTTTACCGCCAACCTGCCCGCCGGTGCCAAGCCCGTAGGCGCATCCAGCCAGGCCGAGGCCGCCGCCAGCGCCGCCAAAGACATCACCTTGACCTTGGTGCTGGACGGCAAAGAGCACGAAATCGCCATCGGCCCCGACGAGCATATTTTGGACGCTGGCCTGAACGCTGGTCTGGACTTGCCTTTCTCTTGCAAAGCCGGTGTGTGCTGCACCTGTAGCGCCAAGGTGCAAGAGGGCGAAGTCGTCATGGACAAAAACTTCACCCTGGAAGATGCAGAAGTAGCGCAAGGCTTCGTCCTGACCTGCCAGGCACGCGCCCTGACCAAGCAACTGCGCGTGAACTTTGATGAGCGCTGATTACCGCCCGTAGTGGCATTGCTGCACAGCAACAAAACCCCAGCACTTTTTGCAAAGTGGCTGGGGTTTTTTTCTCATACTGGCAGTTCTTTTCCTTCAATCCCTCTATTTCTTTCAGGCAGCCTAGACTTGTTGGTTTACAGCGGTATTGCGCCGGTGTTCTTGTTTGCCCCCCCTTCTTTGTTGCTGTCTGCCATGTCTTGTTCTGCTGCTTCGTCTTCTTCATCTATCCCCTCGCCTTTTTCCACCACTCAGGCCAATGTGGGAGCAGGGTTTGCCGCCCGCTTTGGCAGCGGCCAAGCCGTGCAGCGCATGGAAGATGCGGCTCTACTGCAAGGCCAGGGGCGCTTTGTGGACAACATCGCCCAGCCTGGTGATGCTTGGGCGGTGTTTGTGCGCTCGCCCTACGCCCATGCAGCCATTGAAAGCATTGACAGCAGCGCCGCCCTGGCCCTGCCTGGGGTGCAGGCGGTGATAACCGGTGCTGACTTACTGGCCGCGCAAGTGCCGCCTATGGCCACGGGTGCGCCTTTTCAGCGTACTGATGGCAGCGCTTGCGCCAGCCCGCAGCGCTACCCCTTAGCGGTAGAGCGCGTGCGCTTTGTTGGTGAGGCCGTCGCCCTGGTGGTAGCAGACAGCCAAGAGCAAGCGCTGAACGCTGCCGAAGCCGTGGCTGTGGACTATGCCGAGCTGCCCATAGTCGCCAGCCTGCAAGCCGCCTTGCAAGCCCAGGCGCAGGTGGTGGATAGTGCGCCCGACAACATCGCCTGCCAAGCCAGCCACGGCGATGCCCAGGCCGCCGCCCAAGCCTTTGCCCAAGCTGCCCATGTGGTGCAACTGCGCCTAGAGCACCAGCGCCTGGCCGCTCTGACTATGGAGCCACGCGCCACCCGCGCCCAGTGGGACAGCCAGGCGGGTGAGGGCGGGCGCTTGCTGCTCTGGACCTCTGCCCAAGCCCCTAGCGCTGTACGCGCTGCTGTGGCCAAAACCCTGGGTTTGCCTGCTGAGGCTGTGCGCGTGCAAGTGGGCGATGTGGGCGGCGGCTTTGGCATGAAAAGCATCCCCTACCCCGAAGACCTGGCGCTGGCCTGGGCAGCCCGCGCCACCGGACGCAGCCTGCGCTGGATGGCCGAGCGCAGCGAAGACTTTGCCAGCGCCACCCCAGGCCGCGATATTTGCAGCCACGCCGCCCTGGCGCTGGACGCGCAAGGCCGCATCCTGGCGCTGCGCGTGCATTCGGATGCCAACGTCGGCGCTTACCCGCTGGCGCTGGGGGTGGTGATTCAACTGCTGGTCGGCCCCTGGGTGCAGACCAGCGTGTACGACATTCCGGTGATTGATTTCCAGTTTCGCGCCCTGCTCACCCACCAAGCGCCAATTGGCGCTTACCGTGGCGCAGGCCGCCCCGAGGCGATTTACAACATCGAGCGCCTGATGGACGAAGCCGCTCGCCAAACCGGTATAGACCGCATCCACCTGCGCCAGCGCAACATGATTGCCCCCACGCAAATGCCCTACACCAACGCCATGGGGCAGGTGTATGACGTGGGCGACTTCCCGCGCATGCTGGAGCAGGCATTGGCGCTGGCCGACTGGCAAGGCTTTGCCGCCCGCGCCCAAGAATCAGCCGCAAGGGGGTGCTGGCGCGGCCTGGGCATTGCCAGCTTTTTGGAATGGACGGGTGGCAACGTCTTCAAAGAAAGCGTCACCGTCGATATCCGCGCTGAAGGGGATGACGGCCAAGGCGTGGTCGAGGTGTTTAGCGCCGTCAACCCCATGGGGCAGGGCATTGCCACCTCTTTAGCGCAATTGGTGGTGGATGTGTTTGACCTGCCGCTAGAACAAGTGCGCGTGGTGCTGGGCGATACCGACCGTGGCAACGGCTTTGGCAGCAGCGGCTCGCGCTCGCTGTTTACCGGTGGCTCGGCCATCCACACCGGGGCGCAGCAGGCACTGGAGCAAGCACTGCAACTGGCCGCCCAAGCGCTGGAGGCTGCCCCCCAAGACATTGGCTACCAGGGCGGGCGCTTTACCGTCAGTGGCACCGACCACAGCATTGGCCTGTTCGAGCTGGCCGCCCGCCAAACCGACGGCGTAATTGCCCTGGCGCATACCAATCGGGTGGATGGCCCCTCCTGGCCCAACGCCACCCATATCAGCGAGGTAGAGATTGACCCCGCCACTGGCGAGGTGCAAGTGCTCTCCTACAGCGGCATGAATGATGTGGGGCGCATCGTCAACCCGCCCATCGTGCGCGGCCAGTTAGAGGGCGGCGCACTACAAGGCATAGGCCAAGCGCTGCTAGAGCAAATCGCCTACGACCCCGACAGCGGCCAGCTCATCACCGGCAGCCTAATGGACTACGCCGCCCCCCGCGCCCACCATGCCCCGCTGCTGCTGCGCACCGAGATGGACACCAGCATCCCCTGCCGCAACAACCCCCTGGGCGTAAAAGGCGTGGGCGAACTGGGCACGATTGGCGCGACCCCCTGCATCGTCAACGCCGTGGCCGATGCCCTAGCACGTGCCGGGCACGGCGAGCTATGTGCGCAGTTGCAAATGCCACTCACCCCTGGGAAGTTGTGGGGATATTGGAGCGGACGCACAGCACAGCAATAATCCAGCCCCATGACCCCATTACAGCAACCTATTTTGCAGCCGCACAGCGCCCGCCATCGCGTTGTGGTCGGCCTGTCTGGCGGCGTAGATTCTGCCGTGACCGCCCATGTATTGAAGCAGCAAGGCCACGAGGTAGTCGGCATCTTTATGAAGAACTGGGAGGACGATGATGACTCGGAGTTCTGCTCCAGCCGCCAAGATTTTCTGGACGCGGCCAGCGTGGCCGATGTGCTGGGGATTGACATTGAGCATGTCAACTTCGCCGCTGACTACAAAGACCGCGTATTTGCCGAGTTTGTGCGTGAATACCAAGCCGGGCGCACGCCCAACCCGGATGTGCTGTGCAACGCGGAAATCAAGTTCAAAGCCTTCCTGGACCACGCTATGCGCTTGGGCGCAGAAAAAATCGCCACCGGCCATTACGCCCGTGTGCGCCAAAACGCCGATAGCGGCCTGTTTGAGCTGCTCAAAGGCGTGGACAGCAGCAAAGACCAAAGCTATTTTTTGCACCGGCTGAACCAGGCGCAACTGTCCAAAGCGCTCTTCCCCATTGGCCATCTGTGCAAAACAGAGGTGCGCCGCATCGCTGAAGAATTGGCCTTGCCCAACGCCAAGAAGAAGGATTCCACCGGCATCTGCTTTATTGGCGAGCGCCCCTTCCGTGAGTTTTTGAACCGCTACATCAGCAAAGAGCCTGGCCCCATCGTCGATGACCGGGGGCGCACCATTGGCCAGCATGTGGGCTTGAGCTTCTACACCTTGGGGCAGCGCTCTGGCCTAGGCATTGGTGGCATCAAGGAAAAAGGTGCAGCCCGTGGCGCTGGCGAGCACCAGCCCTGGTTTGTGGCGCGTAAAGACATGGCAAGTAACACCTTGGTGGCGGTGCAAGGGCATGACCACCCCTGGCTTTTATCCCCAGGCTTGCAGGCCAATCAGGCCAGTTGGGTTGCAGGCCAGCCCCCAGCGCTGGGCGAATACGGTTGCAAAACGCGCTATCGCCAAAGTGATGCGCCCGCTCAACTGCAAGCGGCGGTGGGTGCGGGTGCGGAGGCGGGGTTTGCTCTGCATTTTCCCCAGGCACAATGGGCGGTAACACCGGGGCAATCTGCCGTGCTGTACGACGGGGAGGTATGCCTAGGCGGGGGCATTATTGAGGCCGTCACCGCCCATACCGCCTGTACCGCCCATACAGCTCTACCAGCCCGATAGACTACAACGCGCCCTTAGCACCTTTTTGGAGCGCAGCGGCCAGCATGGGCGCTACCGCTTTTTATCAACAACCTACCATGGAGCGTTTGTCAGCCATGAAAATTCTACTTGCCGTCGATGGCAGCCCCTACACCAAGAAAATGCTCACCTACCTCTGCGCACGCGATGAGCTAACCGGTGGCAACCGCAACCACTACACCGTGTTAACCGTGCAGCCCCCGCTACCCGCCCGTGCCCGCGCCGCCTTGAGCAAGGCCATGCTGGAAGAGTATTACCAAGAAGAGGCCAGTAAAGTGCTGGAGCCGGTGCGCAAATACCTAGCGCAAAGCGCCATCACCCCCGACACCTTGGTAGAAGTGGGCAACCCCGGCGAGACCATTGCCCGCATTGCGCAAGAAGGCGGCTTTGACCTTATCGTCATGGGCACCCAAGGCCATAGTGCGCTGGGGCGCTTGGTGATGGGGTCGGTCAGTACCCAGGTGCTGGCCAATTGCAGCGTTCCGGTGCTGCTGATTCGTTAAATTCGCTTTATTTTTTAGGAAGGCCAAGACATTCATGGCTTCAGTCAACAAAGTAATTTTGGTTGGTAACTTGGGGCGTGACCCTGAGCTGCGCAGCTTTCCCAACGGTGGCCAAGTGGCTAACGTCACCATCGCCACCACCGACCGCTGGCGCGATAGAAACAGCGGCGAAAACCGCGAGGCTACCGAATGGCACCGCGTTGTTTTTAACGACCGCTTGGCCGAAATCGTTGGCCAATACCTGCGCAAAGGCAGCCAAGTGTATGTAGAAGGCAGCCTGCGCACCCGCAAATGGACAGACCCACAAACCGGCCAAGAGCGCTACGCCACAGAAATCCGTGCCGACACCATGCAAATGCTCGGCAGCCGTCAGCAAGAAGACTCTGGGAGGGTAGAGCGCAGCAACGTGGACTACTACAACGACGGCTGGGGAGCAGGGCAAGGGCAAGAGGGGCAGCAGCCTAGCAGGCGGCCGTCCTACAACGCGGGCAATCGCCCTCCTGCCCAGGGAATGCAGCAGCCCCAGCGTTCCCACACCCCAGCGCCTGCCCCTGCTGCAGCTCCACCCGTATCCGCTCCAGCCCCCCTGCCTGCGGCCAACGCTGGTTTTGATGACTTTGCGGACGACGATATTCCGTTCTAAGAATGCTAGGCGCAAGAACTGCAAACGCCGTGCTAAACACCCGCTTGCAGTTCATTCACGTGGTGTTTTTGACTGCTTCTGGTGCTGACGCTGGTACTGGTACTTAGGGTGCGTTCACGCTCCCCTCGTAGGTGTGCAGGCGTGGCCTTGGGCGTAGGTTAGGCGCAGTAAAAACAGCGAAAAGCCAGGCCACACTCGTCCTGCCAGTACTGCGCGGCATCTTCTAGGCAGGCCAGAAAGCGCTCTTGCCAAGAAGCCCCATGAGGCGCAGCACCCGTCGGGTCAGAGGGGGCGGCGCTGGGTTGCAAAGCACCACTTAATAACAAGACCCAGCCGGTGGCAGTGGGCGGGGGCTGCATATCGGTGAGGCAGTCGTACAGCGCATCTAAGTTGGCAGCGTAATAGTCGGCAAACCCGAGCTGATTGCCCAGGGCTTGCAGCACCGCCTGGGGGCTGGCCGCCGACGGTAGCTGGGCGTGCAGATAGTGCTGCCCAAGGCCATGAGCCGCATCGGCGAGCGCCTGGGGGCTGATAAGTGCCGGTAGGGGCTGCACCAAAGCAGGGGGCAAGGCTTGCAGCCAAGTACTGGGGGAAGGGAGCGGGTGGGTCGCAGCAGAATCCATAAGGCAGACTCAGGGGGCGGGGGCGGTGGTAGTCGTGGTCGGGGGGGCGAAAGGCGTAAAGCTCTCGTAGTGGTCAGCGGTGTAGTAGCAGGCCGCAGGCTTGGTGGGCTGCCAGCCGCCGCAGACGATGCGCCGTGCGCCCCGGTTTTTCGCTTTCGGGGTAGGCACGGTGTATTCGCGGTAGTAGCCGTGCTTTTGGGCGGGCAGCAGGCGCTCGCGGTTACCAAAGACGCTGCCATCCTTGGCGTAAGGGAAGGGGCCGCCACTCAAAATCAGCGCATAGGTGCTATACGCTTGTGCTGGCAAGGGGGGAAGA
>JAHAYB010000229.1 GCA_018384835.1 Comamonas sp. | reverse complement strand
GCCAACCCACCCCCAGCGCCACAGGAAGACGATGGCTTTTTCCACTACCACGGCCTTTGGGCTCCGGGGGTGCGCTTATTTCGCCAGATGCGCTTTTTCAGCAAGATGTCGATTATCTCGGCCACCTTTATGCTGCCCATGCTCTTGCTGCTGGGCTGGATGCTGGCGCAAAACTACGACAACACCCGCCAAGAGCGCCTCAACGCCGTGCAGCAGCACGTGCAAATTGCCATGAGCCTGCTGCAAGCGGCCTACGCGCAAGAGCAAAACGGCAGCCTGAGCCGCGAGCAAGCCCAGCACCAAGCACTGCAAGCGCTAGAGCACCTGCGCTACAGCGAGCAGGAGTATTTTTGGGTTAACGACTTGCAGCCACGCATGTTGATGCACCCCTTGCAGCCCCAACTCAACGGCCAAGATTTAAGCCACATCCGCGACCCCAACGGCCTGGCCTTATTCGTTGCCTTTGCCGACACGGTGCGCCAGCACGGCCATGGCTTTGTCCACTACCAATGGCCCAAGCCGGGCAGCAGCGCACCGGTCGATAAAGTCTCTTTCGTCCAAGGCTTTGCCCCCTGGGGCTGGGTGCTGGGCACGGGACTGTATGTGGGTGATTTACACAACACCTTTCTGCGCCAACTAATGCGCGTGGCCTTGGGCGGGGCGCTCACGCTGGTGCTGGCTAGTTACCTGTTCTTTAGCTTCTACCGGGTAATGGACGGCGGCTTGAAAGAAACACGCCGCCACCTACGCGCCATGACGGCGGGCGACCTCACCACCAGCCCCCACCCCTGGGGCAAGGACGAGGCGGCCACCCTGATGCAAGAGCTGCGCCACATGCAGCAATCGCTGCGCCTGATGGTGCAGCGCGTGCGCGTCTCTAGCGACGATATTGTTCACTCCGCCCACGAGATTGCCAGCGGCGCTAAAGACCTATCGCTGCGCACCGAACACGCCGCCAGCGAGCTGGAAGAGTCGGCCGCCGCCATGGAGCAAATCAGCACCAGCGCCCAAGACAATAGCGAGCACGTACAACACGCTGCCGCCATGGCCCAGCGCAACGCCCAAACCGCCGAGCAAGGCGGGCACATCATGCAGCAGGTGATGCAGACGATGCAAAGCATCAGCCAATCCTCGGGCAAGATTGCCGACATCACCGCCACCATTGACAGTATCGCCTTCCAAACCAACCTACTGGCCTTAAACGCAGCGGTAGAGGCTGCCCGCGCTGGCGAACAAGGCCGGGGCTTTGCCGTCGTCGCTACCGAGGTGCGCAGCCTAGCCGGGCGCAGCGCCAGCGCCGCGCAGGAGATTAGCCAACTCATCACCCACAGCGTGCAGCAAGTGCGCCAGGGCACCGAGGTGGTAGAGCAAGCGGGCAAGACGATTAGCCACATCGTGCAATCGTCCCAACAAGTCAACCACCTGCTGGGGCAAGTGGCCACCGGTGCGCACGAGCAGAGCCAAGGTGTCAACCAAATTGGTGGGGCATTGCAGCAACTAGACCACATGACGCAGCAAAACGCCGCCATGGTGGAGGAGACGGCGGCCGCCGCCTCAGCCATGCAAGACCAGGCTCAGGTTTTGGGTCGCGAGGTTGCGCGCTTTCAACTGCCCGCCAACTTTAGCCACCCCGACGCAGCCCCCCAGCTCAACCTCAGCGGCCTGCCCGGCCCCGGCGCAGACTTTGACTTTGACAGCGCCATCGAAGCCCACCGCCAATGGAAAGTGCGCCTGCGCCAAGCCATGAGCCAAAAAACCCAGCTCGATGCCAGCACCATCTGCCGCGACGACCGCTGCCCCCTGGGTCAATGGCTACACAGCACAGGCAGGCAGCGCTGGGGCACTCGCCCCCTATTTTCCAAGCTGGTAGAGACGCACGCCCAATTTCACCGCACCGCCGGTGCAGTCGCCCAGGTGATTAACGCTGGCCGGTACGAGGATGCCCAGCAGTTGATTGATGCCGGCTCTGACTTTGCCAAAGCCTCCACTGAGGTCAGCACCCTCCTGACCCGCGCCAAGCGTGGCTTCTAAGCAATCGCCCCTGCACCATGACTGATGCCCCTGCCGCCCTCCCTCCAGCCCCCAGCCCCAGCAGTGCGCTAGCCGGTACAGCTCCGGTTACGCAGGTAAGCCCCACAACCCAGGCTGCACAGGTAGAGCGGGTGGTGGCAGCCACACAGGCAGCACTGGCCAGCGCAGTTAACCTCTCGCCACAAGCGCAGCAGCGCATTCGCGCTGAGGCATTTCAGCAACTGGTCAGCAGCTTGGTGCAACACCTGCCCCAGGCCAGCGTGCAACTACCGGCCAACTGGCCAACCAGCGGCGTGCCCGCCGCGCCGCCGCGCTGCAACAGCTCTTAAACAGCATGATTGCAGGCGGCAGCGCCACCCAAGCCCTGCCCCAGCAACTACTCACCGTGCAGGCATGGCCGCAAAGCCTCTTGCAAGCGGTATTGCAGCAAGCAGGGCAACCAGTAGGACAGCAAGTAGAACAGCAAACGGGAGAACAAACCGGGCTATCCAGGCCACCAGGGCAAGCCCTACTGCCCCCCATGGCAGACACCCGCA
>JAHAYB010000224.1 GCA_018384835.1 Comamonas sp. | reverse complement strand
AAGGCTTTGACTTTCGGGCCAATCAGTCACAAGTCTTTGTCCCCAATGGTTCTATTGCAACCAAGGCACATCCATCTTTGTTTTTTGTGACGACTCAGGCCTATCTTTTGTGTGTGAGGGTGGCTGCAGCGTGGACAGTCCATACCTCATTCGCAATCCCTAAAAATCGATGCAAAGCCTGTGTTTACGAGGGCGTATAGCTACTCAAACAAAAGGCAGCCTTTGGCTGCCTTTTGTTTGAACGGGAGGCAGATTGTCAGCCGCGCAACTTCTTGGCGGCATCAATTGCAAAGTAAGTCAGGATGCCATCAGCACCAGCACGCTTGAAGGCCAGCAGGGCCTCCATCATGACTGCATCATGGTCGAGCCAGCCGTTGGCGGAAGCTGCCTTGATCATGGCGTATTCACCGCTGACTTGGTAGGCAAAAGTGGGGACTTTGAATTCGTCTTTGACGCGGCGCACGATGTCCAAGTACGGCATGCCGGGTTTGACCATGACCATGTCTGCACCTTCGGCAATGTCCATGGCCACTTCGCGCAGCGCCTCGTCGGTGTTGGCGGGGTCCATCTGGTAGACGTTTTTGTCAGCTTTGCCTAATGCGCCACGGGTGCCGACAGCATCACGGAAGGGGCCGTAAAAGGCACTCGCATATTTGGCGCTGTAAGCCATGATCTTGGTATAGATGTGGCCTTGTAGCTCTAACGCTTCGCGGATGGCGCCAATGCGCCCGTCCATCATGTCGCTAGGGGCGACCATGTCGACGCCGGCTTCCGCGTGCGTGAGCGCTTGGCCCACCAAGACCTCTACGGTTTCCTCGTTGAGGATGTAGCCCGTTTCGTCCAAGATGCCGTCTTGGCCATGGCTGGTGTAGGGGTCTAGCGCGACATCGGTCATTACGCCGAGTTGAGGGAATTCTTGCTTGAGCGCGCGCACGACGCGAGGAATCAGACCGTCGGGGTTCAGGGCTTCTTTGCCATCGGGCGTCTTTAAGTGGGGTTCAATGGCTGGGAAGAGCGCCAGCACGGGGATTTCTAACTTCACGCACTCTGCGGCGACAGGCAGCAGCAAATCCAAGCTCAGGCGTTCCACACCGGGCATGGACGCGATCGCTTCGCGGCGATTCGTGCCTTCGTGCACAAACACCGGGTAGATGAAGTCGTGCGCCGATAAGCGGCTTTCGCGCACCAGGTTACGGGTGAAGGCGTCACGGCGCAGACGGCGTGGACGGCTTTGCGGGAAAGGGGCTAGACAGATGCATGCCTGTCATTGTGCCCTTATGCTTTAGTTTTGATGAGCACGTTGATTTGACACAGGTAAATCGTAGACATCTCTGTTGGGGATAGTCCCGGGGCTGTGCTGAAAAAGGCAGTGCTAGATTCGCTGGCGAAGGTGGCTTGCTGCCTTCCCTGCTTCACCTCCCTGAGCAGGCCTCTTCCCAGAGGGATTTCCCAGCCCGGCTTTGGCCGGGCTTTTTTTGCTTGGGGGGCATCACTGCAGGGCTAACAAGGGGCCGGACAGGCGCCTTACACTGCATGCATGCTGTGGATTAAAGCCTTTCATATTATTTTTGTGACCAGTTGGTTTGCTGGCCTTTTTTATGTGCCTCGCATTTTTGTGAATTTGGCGATGGTGGCTCCAGGCTCCGTGGCAGAGCATGAGCGCCTCATCGGCATGGCACAGCGGCTGATGCGTTTTACGACGATATTGGCGGTCCCTGCGCTGGGGTTGGGTCTGTGGCTCCTCTTTGGTTATGAGTTTTGGCGTGCTGGGGGGTGGGTGCATGCCAAGTTGGGCTTGGTGGCTGCAGTGCTGGCCTACCATGTCAGCTGCTATGGCTTGTTGCAGCGTTTGGTACAAGGGCGTTGCACGAAAAGCCACCGCTGGTTTCGCTACTACAACGAAGTGCCCGTTTTCTTGTTGATGGGCATTGTGATTTTGGTGACGGTCAAGCCTTTTTGAGTTGTCCGAACCCGCGCGGAAAGGGGCCTTTGTGTTTAAAACCTCGGCGTGGCCTTTGGCGTTGCTGTACAGCGTATTAATTGTTTTTGCCAGCCTCTTTCCGTTTGAGGGCTGGCGGGTTCAGGGTGTATCGCCTTGGTTTTTCATTACGGAGCGATTGCCCCCTGCGTATTGGACGTGGTTTGACATCAACACCAATATCGCGGGCTATGTGCCACTGGGATTTTTTATTGCGCTCGGGGCAGTGCGTTCTGGGCTGGGGCGCTGGGCTGTACCCGTCGCGGTGCTGTGCGGGGCCATGCTTTCTTTGTCGATGGAGTTTTTGCAGATTTTTCTGCCTCGTCGCGTGCCCTCGAACTTGGACTTCCTCCTCAATGTTGCAGGCAGCTTTGTAGGGGCCGTGTGTGCCGATGTACTCGCGCGTTTGGGTTGGCTAGATCGCTGGAGCATTTTTCGTGAGCGCTGGTTTGGCGCCCAGCCCCAAGGGGGCTTGGTGCTTTTGGCGTTGTGGCCTGTTGCCCTGCTGTTTCCTGCGGCTGTTCCTTTTGGTTTGGGGCAAATGTGGGTGCGTCTCGATAAGACCTTGGATGTTTGGTTGGAAGGCACACCTTTTATGAACTGGTTGCCGCTGAGAGAGGCGCCACTCGAGCCGCTCACGCAAGGTGGAGAAGGCTTGTGCGTACTTTTGGGGGTTTTGGCGCCTGTATTGCTGGGCTATAGCCTGATTGGGCAGGTGGGGCGCCGCGCCGTGTTTTTGTTGCTGGTTGGGTTGTCTGGGGTGATGGCTACGGGCTTTTCTTTTGCGATGGCCTATGGGCCCGAGCATGCGTGGGCATGGCTGACGTTGCCAAGCCGTGCAGGCGTTGTGGGAGGTGCTGTGGTTGCTGCTTTGCTGTTGACGGTGCCACGTCGCTGGTGCGCAGTGCTGTTGATGGTGGTGCTGATGTGGCAGATGAGTTGGTTGAACCAAGCGCCGACAAGTGCCTACTTCGCCGCTACTTTGCAGTCCTGGGAGCAAGGGCGTTTTATGCGGTTTTATGGCGTGGGGCAGTGGTTGGGCTGGGCTTGGCCTTATGCCGTGCTGCTTTATGTGGCTTTGCGCCTGTCTGCGCGGCAGCGCCAATCCTAGAATGAGAGCACCATGAGTGAACCACTGAAAACCGATGATGGTTATTACCGTCGACATATTTTTT
>JAHAYB010000216.1 GCA_018384835.1 Comamonas sp. | reverse complement strand
GCATTGGCCGCATGGTGACGGCGATAACCGACGCCATCACCGTGCGCCTGATTGGCCTGGCGCAGCAGGAGCTAGGGCCTGCGCCTATCGACTGGGTCTGGGTGGCCGCTGGCTCGCAAGCGCGTATGGAGCAAACAGCGCGTACCGACCAAGACAACTGCATGGTCTTATCCGACGACTACCAGCCCGAGGCGCACGGCGCGTACTTTGAAGCCCTAGCGCGTTGGGTGTGCGATGGGCTGGATGCCTGCGGCTACGTCTATTGCCCCGGCGAGATGATGGCCATGACCGACCAATGGCGGCAGCCCCTGGCGCAATGGCGACGCTACTTTCGCCGCTGGATTGACCAGCCCGAGCCGCAGGCGCTGATGCTCAGTAGCGTGTTTTTTGACCTACGCGCCATCCACGGCAACAGCGCCTTGCTGGAGCAGTTACGCGCCGAGGAGTTAAGCAGCGCCCAAGGCAATCGCCTGTTCCTGGGTCACATGGTGGGCAATGCCTTAAAGCAGCGCCCGCCCCTGGGCTGGCTAGGCGCAGTGGTGGGCGAGCGCAAGGGCGAACATGCGGGCGCGGTAGATTTCAAGCATGGTGGCGTAGTGCCGATTGTGGATTTGGCGCGGGTCTATGCCCTGTCTGGCGGGCTGGATGCCGTAAACACCCACGAGCGCCTGGCGCAGGCCGCTGCTTTGGAGGGCGGGGAACTCAGCCCCGCCGCCGGGCGTGATTTGCAGGACGCGCTAACGCTGATTAGCGGGCTGCGCCTGACCCACCAAACCCGCCAGGCAGAGCGCGGTGAAGCGCCGGATAACCACGTTCCCCTGGCCAGCCTGTCGCGCTTTGAGCGCGGCCAGCTCAAGCAGGCCATGACCGTGGTCAAAGACCTGCAAGCCGTGCTAGCGCGGCGCTATCAAATGGGGCGTTAAGGTGAAAAAGCATCCACCCTTGGCTATTTCGGCTATTTCGGCTATTTCGGTTATCTCGCTTATCTCGCTTATCTCGTTAAATAGGCGGCTATTAGCGGCGGCTGTGCTCAGTGGCCTGTTCAGCGGCATAGGGGCACTGGCCAGCCCCCTAAACGCGCAAGCTACTCCGCAAACCCAGCCAAAGCCTTTGCGCATTGGTGTGATTGCCAGCTACTCCGGCCCCTATGCCGACTATGGCCGCCAGTTTGATGCCGGTATGGCGCTGTATTTGAAGCAGCACGGCGGCCAAATTGCCGGGCGAACGGTGCAAATCATGCGCAAAGATGCGCCCGGCTCTGCCCCCGCCCTGGCCAAGCGCTTGGCGCAAGAGCTGGTAGTGCGCGATAAGGTCGATGTTTTAAGCGGGCTGGACTTTAGCCCCAACGCCTATGCCGTCGCTGCCGTGGCGACGCAGGCCAAAGTACCGGCGCTGGTGATGAATGCCTCCTCCTCGGGCATTACGGCCAGTTCGCCCTATGTGGCGCGGCTATCGTTTACGGTGCAGCAAGTCAGTGCCCCCATGGCGCGGTGGATGCTGCAAAACGGCATCGGGCAAGCCTATACCGTGGTGGCCGATTACGCCGCTGGCGCTGATGCTGAAGCGGCCTTTACCCAAGCCTTTGAGGCCGGGGGCGGCCAGATAGCCGGGCGCTTGCGCACTCCCATGAACAACCCTGATTTTTCTGCCTACGTGCAGCGCATTAAAGATGCCAAACCCCAGGCGGTGTTCTTCTTCTTCCCCTCGGGGGTGATGCCGCCGGCGTTTTTGAAGGTCTGGCAAGAGCGCGGCATGGCTGAAAGCGGCATCCAGCTATTTGCCACTGGCGAGGCCACGGACGATAGCTATCTGGAGGCCACTGGCGATAGCGCCCTGGGCTTGGTGACCAGTCACCATTATTCTTACGCCCATGCCTCGGCCAAAAACCAGCAGTTTGTGCAAGATTTTGCGGCTGCGTTCGGTCCAGCAATGCGCCCCAGTTACTTTGCGGTCAGCGCCTACGACGCGTTAGCGGCGCTGGATTTGGCACTGCGCAAAACCGGGGGCGATACCTCGGGCGAGCAGGTGATGCAAGCCTTGCAGGGCTTGCAGTTTGAAAGCCCACGCGGCCCAATTGAAATTGACGCACAGACGCGCGACATTGTGCAAACCGTCTATATCCGCAAGACGCAAAAGCGCAACGGCGAGCTGGTGAATGTGGAGTTTGACCAGTTCGAGCGCGTCAAAGACCCGGCCAAAGAAGGTGCTGGGGCTGCTAGTGCTGGTGCTGGTGCTAGTGCTAGTTCCAAAGCCAGCGTAGCCACTCCCTCGCCATAAACCAGCGGCCGCTTGCATGGTGATTGTGTTTGATGGCTTGGCCTACGGAATGCTGCTGTTTTTAATGGCGGTGGGGCTATCCATTACCTTGGGGCTGATGCGCTTTGTTCACCTTGCCCATGGCAGCTTTGCCATGCTGGGCGCGTATGCCGCGCTTTGGCTGGTGCAGCGCTGGCAGTGGGGCTATGGCTGGGCGCTGCTGGGCGCTTTTTGCCTGGCGGCGCTGTGCGGCGCGTTGCTGGAGTGGGCGCTGTACCGGCGTTTGTACCGCGCCCATGCGCTGCGTCAGGTGCTGCTGTCTATCGGGGTGGTGTTTATCTCGGTGGCGGCGCTCACTGGGTGGTTTGGCGCAGGAATGCAGACTTTGGCGCTGCCTGCCGCCCTGCAAGGCCAGTGGGTGCTGGCGGGCTGGCCGTTGAGCCGCTATCGCCTGTTCTTATTGGCCTGTGGCCTGGGGGTGTGGCTGGCGCTGTGGCTGCTGCTGGGCTGCACCCGCTATGGGGCAATGGTGCGTGCAGCGGTGGATAACCCGCGTGTGGCTGCGGGCATGGGCATTCATGTGCAGGGGGTGTTTTTTGTCACGTTTGCCCTGGGTTGCGGCTTGGCCGGTTTGGGCGGGGCGTTGAGCTTGGGGGTGCTGGCAGTCGAGCCTACGTTTGCGCTGAAGTATTTGCTCTATTTTTTGATGGTGGTCTGCGTGGGCGGTGCGGGCACAATTACCGGCCCGTTGATAGCCGCCCTACTGGTGGGGGTGGTGGATGTGGTCGGTAAATACTACCTGCCCGAGGCGGGGGCATTTTTGATTTACGCCTTCATGATTGCCATGCTGCTGCTACGCCCCCAGGGGCTGGTACAGCGCAAAGGTTGGTTGCTATGAATACGCCGTCCCCCACGTCCCACGGCCACTACAGGCTGGCAGAAGCGGCGTTTTGGCTGCTGCTGGCGGCCAGCTTTTTTGTACTGCCGCAGCAGCGCAGCTTGATGAGCCAAGTCTTCATCATGGGGTTGTTTGCCGTCTCTTTGGATATGGTGCTGGGCTACGCCGGTATTTTGACGGTGGGGCACGCGGCCTTTTTTGGCGCAGGCGCGTATGCAGCGGGCTTGCTGGCGGTGTATGGCTGGGGCGAGCCGCTGTCTGGCCTGCTGCTGGCGATGGCAGTCTCTGGCCTGCTGGGCTATGGCATGAGCTTTCTGGTGGTGCGTGGCGCTGATTTAAGCCGCTTGATGATTACCGTGGCGCTGTGCATGTTGCTCTCAGAGCTGGTCAACCGCCTGGCCTTTATCACCGGTGGGTCTGACGGCTTGCAGGG
>JAHAYB010000210.1 GCA_018384835.1 Comamonas sp. | reverse complement strand
GGCGGTAAGTCTGGCCAGCCTGTTGCTGTTCTTCACCCTACGTGCCCGTGCTCGTGCGCGTTTGAACGATTGAGGCAGATCATGGAGCGGCCTGTTCTGAGCCTGTGCGCAGGCCTGCTGTTTCTGGTCGGCGGCACGGCGGCTAATGCCGCCTGTACTGTCGAGTGGCCGCACTGGCAGCGGTTTGCCGAGCGTTGGGTGCAAGCTGATGGCCGTGTTCTGGAATCCAGTATGGAGAAGAACCACAGCACGTCTGAAGGGCAGTCTTATGCGCTGTTCTTTGCTCTGGTCGCCAATGACCAGGCGCGGTTCGAGACGATCTGGCGCTGGAGCCGTGAGAACCTGATGGGCAATGCCCCAGAAACGACTTTGCCGGCCTGGCTCTGGGGTCAGGGCAAGGACGGTGTGTGGAAGGTTCAGGATGCCAATTCGGCCTCTGATGCTGACCTGTGGTCTGCCTATGCACTGCTTGAGGCCGCAAGGCTGTGGCAAAAGCCTGAATACGAAGCAGATGCGCGGCGTCTATTGGCGCAAATCAAGCAGCAAGAAGTGACTGAAGTTCCAGGTTTGGGCGCTGTGCTGCTGCCGGGCACAGTCGGTTTTGTCCATCCTGATCATCTCTGGGGTTTGAATCCCAGCTACATGCCCATTCCGCTGCTGCGCCGCTTGGCACAGTTTGAACCTGAAGGGCCGTGGCAGGCTATTGCTGAGAGCACTGCACGATTAATTGCCCATTCGGGCCCTCGCGGGTTTGCTGCGGATTGGGTTGGATATCGTGGCGTTTCGGCCAGTAATGGGTTGTTCGTCAGCGATCCGTTCAAGGGCGATACAGGCAGCTACGACGCTATTCGCGTTTATCTATGGGCCGGTATTACTGCCAGCGCAGACCCACTGGCTCAGCCTATTCTTGACAGCCTTGGCGGTATGGCCAGTGCCACAGCCTCCACTGGTATTCCGCCAGAGAAAGTACAGGTAGCTCAAGGCACGACTGAAGGGCAGGGGCCCTTCGGTTTCTCTGCGGCGCTGGTTCCCTATTTTCAAGCCCGCCGCGAACCTTGGCTGGCCGAGCTGCAACACAAACGTGCATCGGCAGGGCTTGAATTGGCACTCAAAAGCGTTCAAACGCAGAGCCAGCCACCGGTTTATTACAACTACATGCTTAGCCTCTTTGGCCTCGGGTGGGCGGAAAAGCGCTACCTATTCGAGGTGGACGGTCAGGTGAAACTGTTTTGGGAGTCCGCATGTTCCGCTACACCGCACTGACCTTGGGTTTATGGGCCGCCGTTGTTCCGGGCTTTTCTCTGGCTGAGACCAGCGATGCAGAGTCTCTGTTGATTAAGCAGGGCTATTTTTGGCAAGCCCAGGACAAGCCCAAACGTGCCGCCGAGTCATGGGAAAAAGTACTGCTGCTGGATGCCAGTCAGCCCGATGCTTTGTATGGCTTGGGAATTATCGCCGTAGAGAGAGCGCAACTGCCCCGTGCGCAAGCGTACTTGCAGCGCCTGCAGGCCATTGAGCCATTGCCGCGACAGGCGTTGCAACTGGAACAGGATATTCGACTCGCCGCTCCCGCCAACAAGCAATTGTTAGAGCAGGCGCGTTTGCTGGTGGATAACGGTGAGCGCGAGAAGGCTGTTGCCGTCTATCGTCAGGCATTGGCCGGCAAACCTGCGCAAGGTCTGATTGGGCGAGAGTTCTATAACAACCTGGCGTTTACCGAAAGCCACTGGCGTGAGGCGCGCAACGGTTTTGAGCGGCTTATGCGTGAGCGTCCAGATGATGTCTACGTTGCCCTGTTTTTTGCCAAACATTTGGCCCGCCGCAGTGATACGCGCGCGGAGGGTATTCGTGCGTTGGCTGAATTGGCTAAGCGTGAGGACATCGGCGGTGATGCCAGTGAAACCTGGCGCCTGGCCTTGACCTGGATGGGTGTTCCGAACAAGGCACAAGCCCCGCTGTTCGAGGCATTTCTCAAGCGCCATCCAGACGACACGGAAATTCGTGATTTGCTGGCTAAGGGACGGGCCAAACCTGACGCTTCAGCTGCCGTTGCGTGGCAGCAAGACCCAGGCCTAGCTCGCGGCTTGAAAGCGTTGGAAGCGGGTGATCAGGCGACTGCCGAGCGTGAGTTTACTGCCCGTTTAAAAACCCATCCCAACGACGCTGATGCGTTGGGCGGTTTGGGTGTCTTGCGTCAGCAACAGAACAAATTGGAAGACGCCGAGGTGCTGCTCACCCGTGCCACTCGGCAACAGGGCGGTAAGTCTTGGCAAGGTGCACTCAATGACGTGCGCTATTGGTCACTGTTAAAACGTGCGTCCGATAACCGGGCCAAGGGCGATGTAAAGCAGGCGCGCAGTCAGTTGGACCAAGCAATTCGTTTGAAGCCTAAAGACCTCGAAGGGCAGCTTGCCCTTGCCGACTTGCAGGCCAGCGAAGGTCAATATGCCCCCGCAGAGGCGGCTTATAGGCGCTTGTTGAAACAATCTCCCGATAACCAGCAAGCGCGGCGTGGGCTGATTGCCGTACTCGGTCAAACGGGTAAAGGCGATGAGGCCCTGCGTTTGATTGAGAGCCTGCCCAAGAACGAGCAGGGGAAAATTGAAGGTTTGGGGCGTATCCGCGCTGAGCAAGCCATGCAGCGCGCCAAACTGGCCGAACAGCGAGGTGATCGTGAGGGCATGCGCGTAGCCCTGGAAGACGCCCTACGCAGTGACCCGAATGACGCTTGGGCACGATTTGCCTTGGCGCGCGTATATGTCTCCGTGGGCGCGGTTAATGAAGCGCGTAGCCTGGTTGATGGCCTACTGGTATCACAGCCCGATAATCTTGATGCGCTCTACACCAGCGCTTTGCTCTCGGTACAGTTAGGCGATTTGTCCAAAGCGCAGGCTTCGCTTGCACTGATTCCGCGCAGCGCTCGCAATGCGGAGATCAACCGCTTGGTGAGTGATGTCGATTTCAACCTGCAAGTGCAGCAAATCCAGACGCTTTCGGTCAGTGGTCGTCGCCAAGAGGCGCGTGTCTTCCTCAATCGTATTGAACCGCTGGCTGAAGGGCAGCCGGGCCGCCAAGAAAGCATCGCTTCGGCCTATGCCGAGGCGGGTGATCCGCAGCGCGCGATCAGCATCATGCGTGACCTACTGGCTCGCAGCCCACGTCAAGATCCTGGCCTGACGCTGCGCTATGCCGGTGTTTTGTTACAAGCCGATCAGGATGTGGAAGCCAGTTCGATTTTGCGCAACATGCAGGGTCAGCTTCTTGATGTTGAGCAGCGTAAGCAATACGACGATGTCTTGTTCCTTTACCGCGTTCGTCAGGCTGAGCAGTTGCGTGAGCGCGGTGATTTGGTGACGGCTTACGATACGTTGGCACCTGCCTTGGCTGAGCGACCACAGAGCAGCCTGGCAGTATCGGCATTGGCGCGCATGTATGCAGCTAGTGGCGAGCCCGGCAAAGCCTTGGAGTTGTATAAGCCGCTGGTCAAACGCGAGCCAGAAAATGCTCAGTTGTGGATTGGCGCAGCCGACATGGCCGCTCAGGTGCATGAGCGTGATTATACAGAGGATGCTTTGGAACGTGCCCTGGTGCTGGCACCCGCTGACCCGGATGTACTCACCACAGCGGCACGCATCTATCGCTTCCAAGGTCGTACGGGTAAAGCTGCCGAGCTGTTGAAAAAGGTTGTAGCGCAGGAAAAGCGTCAGGAAACAGCTGCCTTTGTTGCCTCTACGCCGACCCCTGAGCAGTCCAGTAACCCCTTTGCTAAGTCCACAAAGAGTCAACCTAGCCAACTGGCTACGGCAATTCCGCCCGCGGTTCAGAGTTTGCCGTCTGGCCAAGCTGGGCTGTCTAGCCCGTCGCCGTTTGCGCCTGCGTCTGCTGCGGTGGCCGTTGATCCGCTGCTGGCGGCGCCGACTTATGCGACGGCCGAGCCGTTGCTCAACACGCGTCCTGATCCGGTGGCAGGCTATGGCGTGGCGGTGGCGCCAGCCAGTCAAGACGCTAATCCATTTGCCGTAGAGCAGGCCAGCGTTGACCCCCGTGCGGGGATGAGCCCAGCAGAGCGCGCACTCGATGATGTGTTGCAACAGCGCAGTGGCTTCGTCGCTCATGGGTTGGGCGCACGTGGTAATGACGGTGAGTCCGGTTTGAGCAAGTTGACAGCGTATGAGGCGCCATCTGAGGTGAATATTCCTATCGGGGATAACCGCCTAGCACTAAGAGTGACGCCCGTGTATCTCGATGCAGGCAGTGCCTCAGAAGATTCGGCTAAACGTTTTGGTGGTGGAGTTGCTGCAGATGGGGATGATCCCGGCTCACAGACAGCTGCAGG
>JAHAYB010000199.1 GCA_018384835.1 Comamonas sp. | reverse complement strand
TTCCGAGCGTGAGCTGGAGCAGGCGCTGGTGCGCAACCTGCGGGCATTTTTGGCCGAAATGGGCGGGGCTTTTACCTTTGTGGGCAACCAATACCGCTTGGAGGCAGACGGCAAGGACTACTTTATTGACCTGCTGCTGTTTCACCGCCGCCTGCGCTGCCTAGTGGCGATTGAACTGAAGATTGGCGAGTTCAAGCCCGAGCACAAAGGCCAGATTGAGTTTTACCTCGATCAACTCGACCAACACCACCGGCTAGAAGGCGAAAACCCGCCCATTGGCATCGTCATTTGCCGCAGTAAAAGCCGAACCGTTGTGGAATATGCCCTGCGCAATATGAATCGCCCGCTGGGCATTGCCACCTACACCGTGACTGCGCAACTGCCCGCCAATTTTGCGGGCGACTTGCCCAGCCCAGAAGATATTGCCGCCCGTTTGCAGGCGTGGAGTGGATTGCAAGGGGATGCAAATGAATAAGGTTGTAGTGCGGTGGGTGGAGAACGCCTGGCTGGTAGGTGGGATAAAGAATAATTTGGCGGGGTTGGGTTATGAATGAATGGCAGATTTTGACCTTGGCCGACGTTTGTACCGTGATCACCGACGGTGCCCACCAAAGTCCCAAAACTGTGGCGCGCGGCAAACCAATGGCTTCTGTAAAGGACTTGACTAGATTTGGCGTTGACCTAACAAGTGCAAGGCATATTGCAACCGAAGATTTTGAGGCATTAGTGAGGCAAGGCTGCAAGCCACACGTCGGTGATGTTTTGATCGCAAAAGATGGCAATAGCGCGCTTGATACCGTTTGTACGGTTGACCATCCTCTGGATGTCGTATTACTGTCTTCTGTAGCCATACTGCGGCCCGATCCAAAGTGCTTGGACTCCTTTTTCCTAAAATTTTACCTTTCTTCGCCGGAAACGATTGATTATCTGAAGAGTAATTTCATCTCCGGCGCTGCGATTCCACGCGTAGTCTTGCGGGATTTCAAGCGGGCGGAGATTCGGCTTCCAAGTTTGGATGTTCAAAGACGGATTGCTAGGGTTCTTCAGTCAATAGACAGCAAAATTGACCTCAACCGCCGCATTAACCAAACCCTCGAAGCGATGGCGCAAGCCATTTTCCAATCGTGGTTTGTTGATTTTGAGCCAGTCAAAGCCAAGATAGCCGCCATTGCCGAAGGCCGCGACCCACTGCGCGCCGCCATGGGCACCATCAGCGGTAAACCCGAAGCGGAGCTCGACGCGCTGCCGCCCGAGCAATACGACCAACTCGCCGCCACCGCCGCGCTGTTTCCGGATGAGATGGAGGAGTCGGAGTTGGGGGAGATTCCGAAAGGGTGGTTTGTACGAACAATGCCTGACTGCATCGACGTAAATCCGTCCAGAACACTCAAAAAGGGATCAGTTGCCCATTATCTGGATATGGCCAACGTGCCTACCAATTCAGCGCGAGTGCAGAACATCGTATCCCGTGAATTCACCTCTGGCTCTAAATTCAAAAACGGCGACACCCTGCTTGCACGTATCACACCGTGCTTGGAAAACGGTAAGACGGCGTTTGTCGATTTCTTGAATGGTGACGAAGTTGGCTGGGGTTCTACTGAATTTATCGTTCTTCGCCCTAAGAACGGATTGCCCGAGCCTTTCGCTTATTTTCTTTGTCGCTACCCTGATTTCAGGGCCTTCGCCATTTCGCAGATGGCTGGCACGTCTGGCCGTCAGCGAGTTCCGAACGATTGCTTTGGTGGCTATAAGTTGGTTGAACCCCCAGCGCAAGTTGCCGTTGAGTTTGGCAGACATGCAGGTGTGGCCTTGAGTCAGATGAAGGCGTTGGATGAAGAGGCGAGAGCGCTTGCATCTCTGCGCGAAACCCTTCTCCCCAAACTCCTCTCCGGCGAGTTGCCTGTTGCAGCTATCGCCCCCACATTGGAAGCCACGCCATGAGCCAAATCCAAAAACTCACCGTCAAGGGCTATAAATCCATTCGGGCGCTGGAAAACTTTGCATTGCGCCCCCTGAATGTGCTGATCGGTGCGAACAGGACTACAGACTATTTCAATATTGGTGATTCGACACCGTGTCAGTTACCAAACAGGAGCGGCAAGCAATGATCAATCAAATCAAACTCGATAACTTCGGCCCTCTATCTAATATCAATTGGTCGGCACTCGGCAAGATCAATCTGGTCATTGGCGGCAACGGCAGCGGCAAAACATTTTTACTCAAAGCTATTTACAGCAGTTTGCGCACGCTGGAAGAGTACAAACGCGGTAACGAGCAGCGTTCGGCTTCTGAAATTCTGACGGACAAGCTGTATTGGACGTTTCAGGCGGAAAAAATTGGCGATCTGGTCAGCAAGGGGGCTGATGCGCCTTTGTCGAGCTCGCTCACTTTTGATAACAATAATTTCTCGTATAGTTTCGGCAAGGATACCAGCAAGCAGATATCTAACCTAGAAAATCATGTTCCGCCACGCGCCAACAACTCGATTTTTTTGCCCCCAAAGGAAGTTCTTTCGCTGCAGCATTTGATTCTTAAATCCCGTTATCCTGATAAGCTCTTTGGATTTGATGATACCTACTACGATCTCGCTCAGGCACTGCTCCTGCCAACCACCAAAGGTCGAAATTACGAAGAATTTGCAAAATCACGTCGCAAGCTAGAGGATGTTCTTGGCGGAGTGGTTGAATACGATGAGGTGTCCAAAAGTTGGGTATTTATCAAAGGCCGCCATAAGTTTCCGATTGGTGTGACGGCAGAGGGCATCAAGAAAATCGCTATTCTGGATACGCTGCTGGGTAACCGCTATTTAGACACGAATTCTGTGGTTTTAATCGATGAGCCCGAATCGGCCTTACACCCCACCGCCATTTCGCAGTTGCTGGACATTGTGGCCATGCTGGCCGAGCGCGGGATTCAGTTTTTTATGGCCAGCCACTCTTATTTTGTGGTTAAAAAACTGTTTTTGATTGCTCAGGAGCATGGTTGGTCGATTCCCGTCATTTCTGCCACCGATACGGGGTGGGTGTGTGATGACCTGAAAGACGGTATGCCAGACAACCCCATCATTGCCGAGTCCATTCGCCTCTATCAGCAGGAAGTGGAGTTGGCCCTGAAATGACCACGCAAGCCATCATTGAATCTGGCATGGCGTTTGGCCCTTATCCGGCTGGGCAGTGCTTTTACATCGAGAAGAGCGCGTGTTACCGCCAGGTGCAGGAAGGCGTGCAGATGGCCGAGTTTTTGCTGCTGCGCCAGCAAGCAACAGGCCCGACGGTGTGGGTGGTGGAGGCCAAGTCCAGTTGCCCTCGCGATTTCGCCGCTTACATGGACGAGATTCGCGCCAAGTTGGTCAACGCCTTCATGCTGG
>JAHAYB010000162.1 GCA_018384835.1 Comamonas sp. | reverse complement strand
CCATTGCCCGCTTAAAACGCCTGTTGGGCTAGGGCGGCAGAAGCTGCAAGGGGAGAGAGGGCTGATGACTTTTTATTTTCCAGTGCGGGTGTATTGGGAAGATACCGATGCCGGTGGCATCGTCTTCTACGCCAACTACCTGAAATTCTTTGAGCGGGCGCGTACCGAATGGCTGCGCAGCCTGGGCATTGGCCAGCAGCAACTGCGTGACAGTGTGGGCGGCATGTTTGTTGTCACTCACAGCCAATTGCACTACCGCCAAGCGGCGCGGCTGGACGATTTACTCAGCGTGAGCGCCCAAGTGGCCGAGGCCGGACGCGCTAGCCTCACCCTTGTCCAGCAGGCGTGGCGGCAGGCTGAAGACGGCTCGCGCGTTGAACTATTGTGCGAGGGACGCATCCGAATCGGCTGGGTTGATGCTGCTAGTATGCGACCCAGCCGTATCCCCCCTGTTATTTTGGAAAAACTGCAATGAACACCGCGCAAGATATGTCGATACTGCACCTGGTACTGCAAGCGAGCTGGGTGGTGCAGCTGGTCATGCTGCTGCTGGTGCTGGCCTCGGTGGCTAGCTGGGCGATGATTTTTCGTAAATCTGCCGCCTTAAAACGCGCCTGGCGGCAAAACCAAGAGTTTGACGACAGCTTTTGGTCAGGCAACAGCTTGAACGACCTGTACGCCAGCGCCACGCAAAACGCCAAATACGGCGGCCCTATGGAGCGCATCTTCGCCAGCGGTATGCGCGAATACCGCAAGCTGCGCGAGCGCCATATCACCCAACCCCAAGCGCTCATGGACGGCACGCGCCGCGCCATGCGTGCTAGCTTTCAGCGCGAGATGGATGTGCTGGAAAACGGCCTGCCATTTTTAGGCTCTGTTGGCTCCGTCTCGCCCTACGTGGGGCTGTTTGGTACGGTGTGGGGGGTGATGCACGCCTTCACCGGCTTTGCCAATATGGAGCAAATCACCCTAGCCACCGTCGCCCCCGGCATTGCTGAAGCGCTGGTTGCCACCGCCATGGGCTTGTTTGCCGCCATTCCTGCTGTCACCGCCTACAACCGCTACAGCCACCAAATCGACCGCCTGGCCAATATGCAGGAAACCTTTGTGGAAGAGTTCTCCAACATCTTGCAGCGCAACGTTAGCAGCCCGCCCTCAGCCCCTGCCCACCCCCATGCCGCCGCTGCCGCTGCTCACGCGCCGATGAATGCCAACGCTGGCATGGGCGGTGCAGCCGCTTCGGGCTACTGAGTCGCGGTCTATCACCATCCAGAAAGAAGACAGCCCGCCGTGTCCACCTCATCGAGCTTTCGCAGCCCGCGTCGCCGTCGCACCGTCAATGAAATCAACATGGTTCCCTTTATTGACGTAATGCTGGTGCTGCTGATTATTTTCATGGTCACCGCCCCCATGCTCACCCCTGGCGGCATTGATGTGCCCAGCGCGGGCAAATCTACCAAGCCACCGACCAAACACATCGCCCATGTGCTGATTGATAAAGACGGCCAACTACGCCTGAAAACCCCGCAAGGCGAGCAAGCACTCAGCCTGCAAGAGCTAGGCGCAGCCGCTGCCAGTTGGCAAGCCAACCAGCCCGAAGACAGCGCCGTGATGATTCAGGCCGAAAAAAGCCTGCCCTATGAAGCCGTGGTGCAAGCCATGGGCGAATTGCAGCGTGCCGGGGTCAAGCGTGTGGCTCTGGGCGTGAAATCCGCCGCCAAATGATATGAAGATGCTGCGCCCCCAGCATTGTTGAGAACGAGTTCCCGCCCCTATGCCCTCCTACTTGGAACGTGACCCCTTCCTCCCGCCCAAGCCCCACCAGCGCCTGCAAAGCTGGGGGCTGGCCTTACTGGCCCATGCGGTATTGGTGGGTGCATTCATGTGGAAGGTCACACCGCCGCGCACCGCCTCTGAAGAAGCGGTTGAGGCCGAGCTGTGGTCTGACGAATTTGTGCAGGCCGCCCCAGCGGTCAGCCCGCCCAAGGTAGTCACCCCTGCGCCAGCGCCGCCACCGCCGCCGCCGCCCTCCAAACCGCTACCCAAGCCTGAACCCCTGCCACCGCCCAAGCCTGCGCCAGAACCACCCAAGCCCAGCGCCGCCGAGCTACAAGCCCAGCGCGATGCCGAGCTGGCCCTGGAGCAGCAGAAAAAACAGGAAGAGCAGCGCAAAGCCGAGCTAGCCGCCGAGAAAAAGCGCGAAGAAGAGCGCAAGCGCCAAGAGGCCGAAAAAGCCGCTGAAGACAAGCGCAAGCAAGAGCAGCAACGCCAGGCTGATTTAGCCGCCAAGAAAAAGGCCGAAGAAGAAGCCGCCAAAAAGAAAGCGGCTGAAGACGCAGCAAAGAAAAAAGCTGCCGAAGAAGCTGAAGCCAAAAAGAAAGCCGAAGACGAAAAACGCGCCAAGGAAGCTGCTGCCAAAAAAGCCGCAGATGCCAAGGCCGCCGCTGCCGCCAAAGCCAAAGCCGCACAAGAAGCCAAAGAGGCCGCCGCCCGCCGCGAGGCCAATATCCGCAACATGGCCGCTATGGCAGGCTCGGGCGGCACAGGCAGCGCAGCGCAGAGCAGCGGCCCCAATGGTGGGCGTGGCACAGGTGCTGGCACGGCTGGCCCCTCAGCAGGCTATGACGCACGTGTAGCAGCCAAGGTTAGACCCAATATCGTCTATCCTGATTTAGTCAGCGGTAACCCACGTGCAGAGGTACGAGTACGCACCACCCCTGATGGGAGGATTACCAGCGTGCAACTGTTCAAGTCCAGCGGCAATAGCGCCTGGGATCAGGCGGTGGTACGCGCTCTGCATAAAACCCAAACCTTGCCGCGTGATAACGATGGGCGTGTGCCCAATGACCTCATCATCGGTTTTAGGCCACAGGACTAATTCGGACTGATTTGCAGCCACCCCACCAAAGGCATCAAAACAGGAGACAACATGCCCCAACGCCTACTCGCCCACAGCGGCCATATTGCCCTGGTGCAGGGGCTATCTGTCGGGCACTTTACCCATAGCCAGCGGCCTACCGGCTGCACCGTGGTGCTCTGCCCCGAGGGCGCGGTTGCCGGTGTTGATGTACGCGGCGCAGCCCCCGG
>JAHAYB010000159.1 GCA_018384835.1 Comamonas sp. | reverse complement strand
ACCGGCGCAATGCTTTGCGGCGACAGCCCCGGCGAGCGATAAACGCTGCGTATCCGCAGCCCCTCCTGCGCCCCTTGCAATAAATCAGCCGTCAAAGCACCGGCCACAAAGCGCACCTGGGGCAGCTCTGCCTGCAAAGTGGCCAGTTGTGGCGGGGCGCTACGTGTATCGGCCACCGTTACCAGCGCACCAGCGCGGGCACACCAACGCGCCATCGCCAAGCCTGATGCGCCCAAGCCCAAAACCAGCACCTGCTGCTCTTGCAGCGGCAAGCTGGCAGCGGCTGGCCACGTAGCGGGGATAGCAGGGATAGCGGGGATGGCATCCGGTGTATCTGGCGGCGCTTCTAGCGCATCGGGCATATCCGGTGCAGAGGGCGAGCTAGGCACGTCAGCGGTGTTCATTTCAGCAAATAGGCGGGTGACAAAGGCGTGCGCCTCGTGGGCAGCGGTGAGCGCGGGCGGCTCCTGCCCTTGGCCTTGACCTTGACCTTGGAGCGGCAAGGGCAGTTGCTGCCCCCGCGTACCAACGCTAACGCCAGCAGGAGCAGCGCTAGGCTGAAGGGGGCAGGGTTGCTCATCCAAGGAGGGCATGGCTTACCTCAGCTTCAAGGTCGCTAGGCCAATGAGGCACAGCAGCATAGTGATAATCCAAAAGCGGGTGACGACTTGCGTCTCTTTCCAGCCCGATTTTTCAAAATGGTGGTGCAACGGAGCCATTTTTAGCAAACGCCGCCCCTCGCCATATTTGCGCTTGGTGTATTTGAAGTAGAGCACCTGCGCCATCACCGAAAGCGCCTCCACCACAAAAATACCGCCCATGATGGCCAGCACCACCTCTTGGCGCACGATAACGGCAATCGTGCCCAGCGCTCCACCCAGCGCCAAAGCGCCCACGTCGCCCATAAAAATCTGCGCCGGATGGGCGTTAAACCACAAAAACGCCAGCCCCGCCCCGGCCATGGCCGCGCAGAACACCAGTAACTCCCCAGAGCCAGCGATATAACTCAAATGCAGGTATTTGGCGTAGCTGGCATTGCCCGTGACGTAGGCAAACAGCCCCAGGGACGCGCCCACCAAAATCACCGGCATGATGGCTAGGCCATCCAAGCCATCGGTGAGGTTGACGGCGTTGCTCGCGCCCACAATCACCAAATACGTCAGGATGGCAAAGCCCAGCACGCCCAGCGGGTAGCTCACCTCTTTGAAGAAGGGCAGCATCAGCCCCGCCTTGGGCGGCAAATCAGCGCTAAAGCCCGATTGCACCCAGGTGATAAACAGCTCCAACACGCGGGCGTTAGAGTTTTCCGAAATGCTAAACACCAGTGCCAGCGAAGCGGCCAAGCCAATCAGCGACTGCCAAAAATACTTCTCACGCGAGCGCATTCCTTCGGGGTCTTTGTTGACGACTTTGCGCCAATCATCGACCCAGCCAATCGCGCCAAAACCTAAAGTCACGATGAGCGTAATCCAGACAAAGCGGTTGCTCCACTCAAACCACAGCAGGGTAGAGATGGAAATCGCCAGCAAAATCAGCACCCCGCCCATAGTGGGCGTACCGCTTTTGACAAGGTGGGTCTGCATGGCATAGCCGCGCACGGGCTGCCCCATTTTGAGCGCGGTAAGCATCCGAATGGCTTTGGGGCCAATCCACAGGCCGATGAGCAGCGATGTCATAGCGGCCATCAAAGCGCGGAAGGTGATGTAGTTGACGACGCGCAAGAACGTCCAATCCGGTTGCAGGCTTTGCAACCACTGCGCCAGCCAAATCAGCATGAGGGGGGGGTCTCCAAAATCGTCGTCAATAGTGCCTCCATGCCCATGCTGCGCGAACCCTTGATAAGCACGCTGGCGGCCTGTTGTGCGTTCAAGCAATTGAGCAAGCGCTGCTGCAATTGCGCCATGGTCTCGGCGTGCCAAGCCTGCGCTCCAAAGGCTTGGGCAGTCACGCGACTGGCACTACCCAAGGTAAAGAGCCACTCAATACCGGCAGCGCGGGCGCTGGCTCCCACTTCCTGATGAAACGCTTCGCCTTGGCTGCCTACCTCGCCCATATCGCCCAGCACCAATAGGCGCGGCGCGGGTAATTCGGCAAGTACGGCTATCGCGGCCTGTACCGAATCGGGGTTGGCGTTATAGCTATCGTCCACTACGGTGATGCTGCGCCCCTGCCACGTTACCGCCAACGCTTGCGAGCGCCCACGCACCGGACGAAATGCCTCTAAACCCGCTGCAATCGCCGCTAAGGGCACGCCAGCGGCCAAAGCGCAAGCGGTAGCGGCCAAGGCGTTACGCACATTGTGGCGACCGGCCACCGCCAAGCGGCAGGAGAAATCACCCTCTGGCGTGTGTACCTCCAGCGCCCACGCGCCGCCTTGCTGCCAATGGGCGTTGCGCTCTTGCACCGCCCCGCCTTGACCAAAGGTAAGAACGCGCCGCTCACCCGCCAAGCGCTGCCACAGTGGGGTAAACGCATCGTCTTGGGGAAACACCGCTACGCCGTCGGGCGGTAAAAATTCCAGCACTGCGCCGTTTTCTGCGGCCACGGCCTCCACGCTGTGCATGAACTCCTGATGCTCGCGCTGGGCGTTATTGACCAGCGCCACCGTGGGGCGAGCCATTGCAGCTAAGGCGGCAATCTCGCCCGGATGATTCATGCCCAGTTCGACCACACCGAGTTGATGCGCTGGGCGCAGGCGCAAGAGCGTCAGCGGCACGCCGATCTCGTTATTGAAGTTGCCTTGGGTGGCAAACGCAGCTTCACCCGCCTGAGCCGCAAAAATGCTGGACAGCATCTGCGTGACCGTGGTTTTGCCATTGCTGCCAGTCACGGCCACCAGCGGCAGCGTAAAACGCTTACGCCACTGCGCGGCCAATGCGCCCAAGGCAAGCGTGGTGTCCTCCACCTCTAGGCAGAGTAGGCCATCAATGCCGCGCCCCTGTTCAACGACAGCAGCGGCTGCGCCTCCGGCTTTGGCCTGCGCCAGAAAATCATGGCCATCCATGCGTTCGCCGCGCAGGGCGATAAACAAGTCGCCGCGCTGCACTCGGCGGCTGTCGGTGCAGACGCTGGGCGGGCTGGCTTGGGCGGCCTCGAAGGTGGCTAAAAATTGGGAAAAATTCATGGCTTTCTTTGTTGGATGGGCATTAGCGGCATTCACGGCGCTGTAACGCCTGCCTAGCGACCTGCATATCGCAAAACGGATGCTGGATGCCGCCGATTTCTTGGTAATTTTCGTGCCCTTTGCCGGCAATTAAGAGCACATCCTGCGGCGCGGCTTGGGCGATAGCCTCGGCAATGGCTGCGCCGCGCTCGGGGTGGATATGCCACTTTGCACCATCGTCAGCCGATACGCCCGTCATCACGGCATCCAAAATAGCTTGAGGGTTTTCATGGCGCGGGTTGTCGCTGGTCAGCACGACGCAATCCGCCCCCGCCTGAGCAACCTGCCCCATGAGTGGGCGCTTGCTGGCATCGCGGTTGCCGCCACAACCAAACACGCACCATAGCCGACCGCCTCGGGCTGCGGCCAAGGGGCGCAGCGCCGCTAACGCTTGTTGCAGAGCGTCGGGCGTATGGGCGTAATCGACCGCAACCAAGGGTAAAGATTGATTGGGCAAACTACATTGCTCCATGCGTCCGGGCACGGGGGGTAAGTCGGTGCAGGCGGCGACGGCATCGGCCAGATTCATGCCCACGCTACGCAGCGTTGCCAATACGCCCAGCAGATTGCTAATGTTGTAGTGGCCAATCATGCGGCTGGCGATAGCGCAACGCTGTTCGCCCTCGGCCACCACGAAATGCAAACCTTGCGGCGTGTAGCGGATGTCTAGCGCCTGTATATCTGCTGCACCTGCTGCATCTTTGGATTGCTGCGCTGAAACCGTCCACAACGCGACCTCGGGGCGCTGGCAGCGCAGATACGCGGCCAACTCAGCGCCCTTGGAATCGTCGATATTGACAACCGCTGCGCGTAAATCCGGCCAATCAAACAACTGCGCCTTGGCCTGCCAGTAGGCCGCCATGCTTTGGTGATAGTCCAAATGGTCTTGGCTGAAATTGGTGAAGATGGCGGTATGCACGGCTAGCCCCTGAGCGTCTAAGCGCTGCTCGGCAATGCCAATGGAGGAGGCTTCCAGCGCACAAGCCGTTGCGCCCTGCTGCACCAACTGCGCCAGCGATTGCTGTAAGCGCACGGGGTCAGGGGTGGTCATGCCGGTGCTGATGAAATTTGGCGGCAGACCTACGCCCAAAGTGCCCATCATGGCGCAGTGCTGCATGGCGTGTGCCAGCCACCATGCGGTGCTGGTTTTGCCATTGGTTCCGGTGATAGCCAGCACTTTGAGCTTTTGCGCCGGTTGTCCGTACCAATGGGCAGCCAGCGCAGAGGTAGCGGCCTTTAAGCCCGAAAAGCGAAGAATGGGCGCATCCGCTGGCCAATCCTTTTCAAAGCGCTCACAGCCTGATTGCTCCACGATGCAGGCGCTGGCTCCTTGCGCCAAGGCTTGCGCGACAAAGGCGCGGCCATCGTGTACGCCGCCTGGCCAAGCGATAAAGGCATCGCCCGAGCGCAGTTTGCGGCTATCGCTGTGCAGGTCGGCGTTGGGCGCAGTGCGCTGTTGGAGCCAAGCCAAGGTTTGCGCTATCTGTGCCATCTGTGCAATTTGTACGGTCACAGGGATTCCTCTGCGGCATCGACCACGATTTGCGGCTTAACGGCCATATCCGGCGGCACACCCAAGCGGCGCAAGCTGTGCTGCACCACTTCACTAAAGACAGGCGCAGCCACCGCGCCGCCGTAATACACGCCGGTGCTGGGTTCATCAATCATGACGGCAACGATCAGGCGCGGTTCTTCAATCGGTGCTAGACCCGTAAACCAAGCACGATACTTACCCACTGCGTAGTTTTTGCCCACCTGCTTACGCGCTGTGCCCGATTTGCCGCCGACGGAATAGCCATCAGTTTGCGCCTGTTGCCCCGTGCCGCCCGGACCGGTAGCCATAGCTAGCATCTTGCGCACCGCCTCTGCCGTGTGGTGAGAGAACACCGGAACCCCCATGGGCGGCTGCTCTTGCTTGAGCATGGAGGCCGGAATCACCCGCCCCTCATTAGCAAATACGGTGTAGGAACGCGCCATTTGCAACAAGCTGGCAGACAGGCCATAGCCGTAAGACATGGTGGCCTGCTCAATAGGCCGCCAGCTTTTGTAAGGGCGCAAGCGTCCGCTGGCCGCACCGGGGAAGGACAGGTGCGGCTTTTGCCCAAAACCTGCGGCAGAAAACACCTCCCACATGTACTGCGCTGGCAGTTGCTGGGCAATTTTGGTCACGCCGATGTTGCTCGATTTTTGAATCACCTCTTCCACCGTCAGCGCCCCGTAGTTGCGCGTATCGCTGATGGTGGAGTTCCCAATTTGCATCCGCCCCGGCGCGGTTTGAATCACTGTTCTGGGGCGCACTACTTTGGCCTCTAGCCCCATGGCAACCGTTAGCGGCTTGACGGTGGAGCCTGGCTCAAACACGTCGGTAATGGCGCGATTGCGCAACTGCTCGCCCGTGAGTTTTTTACGGTTGCTGGGGTTAAAGCTGGGGTAGTTGGCTAAGGCCAGCAGCTCGCCAGTGAGCGCATCCATCACCACGACAGAGCCGCCCACGGCTTTATGCGCTAGCACCTGCTCTTTGAGCTTTTCGTAGGCAAAGAACTGGATTTTGCTGTCAATCGCTAGCTGAATATCGCGCCCATCAATGGGGGGCACTTCCTCGCCCACGCCCTCAATTACCCGCCCCAAGCGGTCTTTGATGACGCGGCGCGTGCCAGTTTGGCCGGCCAGCTCTTTCTCAAACGCCAGTTCCATGCCTTCTTGGCCTTTGTCTTCCACGTTGGTAAAGCCGACGATGTGCGCCACGGCCTCGCCCTCGGGGTATTCGCGGCGGTATTCGCGGCTTTGGTGGATGCCTTTAATGCCCAGCGCTTTGATGTCTTTGCCCACATCCCAATCGAGTTGGCGCTTGAGCCAGACAAAGCTCTTGTCAACGGCCAGTTTCTCTTGCAATTGCGCCACGGGCATGTCTAGCAGCTTGGCTAGCGCGGGTAGTTTGGCCAGCTCTTCGGGGCTGTTGTCGCTGCGCACGTCTTCAGGAATCGCCCAGATGCTGGCCGCCTCAACGCTGGAGGCCAAAATCAAGCCATTGCGGTCCAAAATACGCCCCCGGTTGGCCGATAGCTCTAGCGTGCGTGCGTAGCGCACCTCGCCTTGGCGCTGGAAGAAGTCGTTGTCCCACAACTGCACGTAGCCGGCGCGTACCAGCAAGGCCGTAAAGCCCAGGGCGACAAACACCATCACGACGCGGCTGCGCCAAAGCTGGGTTTTGTGCCCCAGCAATGGGCTGCTGCGGTAGGAGACGCTGGTGGGTTGTTTCAACATGCGATTAAGTTACTCGGCCAGGCTGCGATCATCGCGCACGTAGTGGGTCAGGGCGGGGGTGAGTATCAGCATTCCCATCTCTTGGGCTTGGCGCTGCACCCGCGCTGAGGATGAATGCGCCCGCTTTTCAACTTGCAGGCGTTGCAGCTCGCTATCTAGCACACGGCTTTGTGCGTTGGCGCGGTCTAGCTGGCTGAATAAACGCCGCGACTGGTACTGGGTGTTGACCAGGTACAAAGCACTAGCCAGCACAGCTAGCAAGAGCAACACGTTCAAGCGCAACAACACAGCTAAGCCACCCTTGGAAACTGGTACTTCATGGCGCAACAGCGGTGCGCTGGGCAATGCGCATGACGGCGCTGCGAGCGCGGACATTGGCCGCAATGGCCTGGGCGCTGGGCTTGATGCGCCCTATCGCTTTGAGCCGCATGGGCTGGGGCGCAGCCAGGGGCATTCGCCGGTCATACTGCTCTTTGCTGTGCTGGGCGATAAATTGCTTGACGATGCGGTCTTCTAGCGAGTGAAAGCTAATCACCACCAGATGCCCACCGGGTTTCAAGATGTGCAAGCTGGCCTCTAGCGCCTCTTGCAGCTCTTGCAGCTCGGCGTTGATGAAGATGCGCAGCGCCTGAAAGGTGCGGGTGGCCGGGTGCTGGCCGCCCTCGCGGGTTTTGACCACGCGTGCTACCAGATTGGCCAAATCGGTCGTGGTTTGCAGCGGCCCTTTTTCTTGGCGCTGCGCAACAATGGCCTTGGCAATGGCGTAGGCAAAGCGCTCTTCGCCGTAGTCGCGAATGACATCGGTGATTTGCTGCACCTCGGCGCTGGCCAGCCAGTCGGCCACGCTCATGCCACGGCTGCTATCCATGCGCATATCTAGCGGGCCATCAAAGCGAAAGCTAAAACCGCGCTCGGGCGTATCAATCTGCGGGGAGCTGACCCCCAAGTCCAGCAACAGGCCATCAACGCTGGCGGGCGGTAAATCGGCCACTTCCTTAAAGCCTGCGTGGCGCACTTGTACGCGCCCATCTTGGGCGGCTAGGGCGTGGGCGTGGGCAATGGCTTCGGGGTCTTTGTCAAACACCAGCACTTGGGCATCAGCGCCCACACTGGCCAAAAGATGGCGTGTGTGCCCACCACGGCCAAACGTGGCATCCACCCAGTACCCAGCAGGCAAGCCAGCGGCCACTGCCAAGGCGGGCGCACTCGCATTGGCGCTAGGCGCTTGCAACAAAGCCTGCACGGCTTCATGCAACAAAACAGTGGTGTGTACCGGTGACGATGCGTTTAACAAAATAAGCCCTTCCAGCCCCCAAGCAGGTAATAAGCGAGTGCGGCACCCGCAAAAGGTGCCGCGTATCAGGGCTAAAGATTCTAAGCGAGTGACAGGTACTAGGGGGGGCGGTGGTGCTAGTGCTGGGTTAGAAGCTATGGCGCACACCTAAAGCAAAGGAAGAGAAGTTCTCCCCCTCATTGCCGCCGTAGTAGTTGATGTTGGCTCCGTTGTGAACTTTGGTGTAGTAGGTGTAGAGCTTGGTGCGGCTGCTCAGGTTGTAGTTGTACCCCAAGGTCCATTGGGTGGCGCTGGAGCTGTCAATATGGCTCCAGTGGTTGGCACGGCCAATGTTGGCGTGCAATTCTGACTGGTTCAGGCTGTACATTGCAGACAGGCGGTAGTTGTTGCGTGTGCCTTGCTCTTGGTTTTTGCTGCGTTGGTAGTAGGCTCCAATGCTCAACTGCTCCATGCTGTACAGGCCGCGCAAGGCCGCTTGCCAGTCTTTGTCGTTGCGCGAGTAGCCTGCACCTAAGGCCACAGCACCTTGCTCGTAGTTGGCAGCCAAGTCCCAGGCGTTTTTCTCGCCTTCAGCCCTTTCATGAAAGCTGTGGGCAACCTCAGCGCTAAAGCCGGCAAACTCTGGCGTGCGATAAGCAATTTTGTTGCTTTCACGGCCAATGTAGTCGTACAGCATGTCCATTGAGGAGCCGCCGTCGTGATTGTGCATACTGATATAGTCAGCCGTCGCTAGGTAAGACTCTGAGAGAAACTGCCCCATACGCACCATACCAAAATCACCAGAAAGGTTCAGCTCGCTTTGGCTGTCAAACTGAAACGGGCCAGAGCCATCATCAGCGTTGAAATAACCTTCCAGTACAAAGCCTGCTTTTAAGCCACCGCCCAGCTCCTCGATACCACGAAAACCCAAGTGTGAGAGGTTATTGTGCATTCCCGTCGTTTTTTGATGACCATCTTTTTGCTGCTCCACCGTGGTGTTGATGCTGCCATAAACGCTCACGCTGCTCTGCGCAAAGGCAACAGAGCAGCCGCAAATAGCCAAGCTAGCCAGTAAGATTCGTTGTGTGCTGGGCATAGTTAGATTTTCCATAAGAAGTAGAAGGGGTTGATGAACGCCACCCTGGCCAATGCCCCAGTGACCGGGCGAATTATAAATAGGACTTACGCAAACTATAAATT
>JAHAYB010000141.1 GCA_018384835.1 Comamonas sp. | reverse complement strand
CGGCGCTGACGGTGGGGTTTTTGAAAAAGCTGCCCGCATTGCCAATGTGCTGGGGGTCGGGCAGCTTGGCGCGGCGAATGGCGCAGTCCCAATCAAATATCTGCTGGGCGCTGGGCTGCTGGATGCCGGTGTGCTCCATCTGGCGTTGCAGCTCCAGATAACCCAGCTCGGGTCGCCATTGCTTGGGCAAGGCCAGGCGCACCTGGGCAATTACCGCCCGCCCGGCCAAACCCATAGCCATAGCGCTGCTGGCGCTGGGGGCGTGCTTGAACACCGAGTCCCGATAGCCAAAGGCGCACTGCATGGCGTTGAGGGTGAGCAGCTTGCCGGTATGCAAATCAACCGCATCCAAGCTGTGGAAGCGGTCTTGCAGCTCTAGCCCATAAGCGCCGATGTTTTGCACCGGCGCAGCGCCCACGGTGCCGGGAATCAGCGCCATATTCTCTAGCCCGCCCATGCCTTGGGCCAGCGTCCAGGCCACCAGGTCATGCCAAAGTACACCTGCCCCGGCCTGCACAATCCAGTGCTTGGGGGTTTCATCGACCAGGGCGATGCCGGGGATTTCCATCTTCAGCACCACGGCATGTACCACGTCACCACTGAGCACAATATTGCTGCCCCCGCCCAGCACCAGCACCGGGCGGCCTACGCCTTTGGGGCCGCTATAGCCGCTGTAGTAGGGGCTGGCGGCGAAGGCTTGCACAGCCTGCACCGAGCGAGCGCGTACCAAAATATCGGCGCTGGCGGCAATGCCAAAGCTGTTGCAGTTTTGTAGGGGGGTATTTTTCTCGACTAACATCCTGGCGATTGTCGCACTGCACCAATCGCCTGTTGGTTCCGCTTTGGGCGGGGGCGTGGTGCGCCACTATTTTTTGCATTTTTTGGCTAGAAGGAGAAATACCATGCCCTCGTTTGACACTGTTTTAGAAGCCGATTTTGTTGAAGTACGCAACGCCGTAGATAACACCGCCAAGGAAATCGGCACCCGCTTTGACTTCAAGGGCACGTCTGCCGCCGTTGAACTCAAAGACAAGGAAATCACCCTGTTTGGCGATGCCGATTTTCAACTGCAACAGGTCGAAGACATCCTGCGAGGCAAGCTAACCCGGCGCAATGTGGATGTGCGCTTTATGGATGTGCAGGCCGCGCAGAAAATCGGCGGCGATAAGGTCAAGCAGGTGGTGCGCATTAAAAATGGCATCGAAACCGAGCTGGGCAAGAAAATCCAAAAACTCATCAAAGATAGCAAGATGAAGGTGCAAGCCGCCATCCAGGGCGATGCCGTGCGCATCACCGGAGCCAAGCGCGACGACTTGCAGGCTGCTATGGCCTTGATTCGCAAAGAGCTAGCCGACCACCCCTTGTCGTTCAACAACTTCCGCGATTAGCACCGTTAGCGCCATTAGCGCCCCGAGGCTTGCAGCGCGGCAATGCGCTCTTGCAGCGGCGGATGGGTAGAGAACAATTGCCCAATCCCCCCCGCAATGCCCATGGCGGCCATGCTTTTGGGCATTTCGCCGGGCTGCATTCCGCCTAAGCGAGCCAAGGCGTTTTGCATGGCGCGGCTGCTGCCCATCATCTGAGCTGCGCCCGCATCGGCGCGAAACTCGCGCTGGCGCGAGAACCAGGCCACGATGATGGCTGCCACAAAGCCCAGCAAAATATCCATCACGATGGTGGTCACCATATAGCCGATACCCGGACCGCTGCTACGCTCATCGTCTTTGCGCAAAAAGCTATCTACCGCATAGCCCACCAAGCGCGAGAGGAAGACCACAAAAGTATTCATCACGCCTTGAATCAAGGTCATCGTCACCATATCGCCGTTGGCAATGTGGGCGACTTCGTGGCCGATCACGGCCGCCACCTCTTCGCGGGTCATGCCTTGCAGCAAGCCGGTAGAGACAGCCACCAGCGCGTTGTTTTTGAAGGCTCCGGTGGCAAAGGCGTTAGGCTCACCTTCATAAATACCGACCTCGGGCATTCCGATTTGGGCTTTTTGTGCAAAGTTTTGTACGGTCTGCACAATCCAGGCTTCATCGGCATTGCTGGGCTGCTCGATGATGTGAACGCCCATGCTCATTTTGGCCATAGGCTTGCTCATCAGCAGCGAGATGGTGGCTCCGCCAAACCCCATCAGCAGGGCGAAAAACAGCAGATTGCCTAAGTTCAGGCCATTGGCGGTTAAAAAGCGGTTCACTCCCAGCAAGCTGGCAGTTATACCCAGCACCGCCACCACAGCGATGTTGGTCAGAAGAAAAAGAGCAATACGTTTCATGAGCAGTAGCTACGGTCTAAAAAAATACAAAAACAAAGAGGGCGAAAAATACCGACTACGCAAGTAGGGTCAAAGTTCCCCATGTTCAAGGGCTTTTTATGGAGCTTGAAACGCCTGCTACGACCTCCCGCTTTTATGGATAAATCTGGCTCGGGTCTTTAAGTACCGGCTCCACCGCCTGCCACTGGCCGTCACGCAGCACGCTGTAAAAGCAGGAGTGTCGCCCTGTATGGCAGGCAATGCCTGGGGTGTGACCCGTTTGTGTCACGCGCAGCAGCACCACATCTTGGTCACAGTCCACGCGAATTTCATGCACCAACTGCACATGGCCAGACTCCTCGCCCTTAAACCACAGCTTGCCCCGTGAGCGGCTGAAGTACACGGCGCGCCCCAGCTCAGCGGTTTTTTGCAGCGCCTCGCGGTCCATCCAGGCAAACATCAGCACATCGCCGCTGTCTTTTTCCTGGGCAATTACGGGTAGCAAGCCGCGCTCGTCCCAACGTAGTTGTTCTAGCCATTGGAGGAGGGAGGAGGTGGTGGGTGGTTCTGAGGTAGGCATGGTTACATCCTTATAAGTTATGGGTGTTTCATTGATGGGTGATGGGTGTTGGCTAGGCAGTGTAGCGGCACTGTACGCTTGGCAAGTCTGCCTAGGCGGTGCAGCTTCCTTGTTGCAATCTTGGCAATTGCTGGGTAGTTGCTGGGTAGTTGCTGGGTAGTTGCTGGGTACGCGCTGGAGGGCTTGGCCTTGGCGTTTCCCCGTAGCTTTTCCGGTTTTGTGTTTGAGGGGCTGAATTTCTGCGATATTCAACCCCTGTTACGTCTGTTTTTTTGAACCTCTATTTTTTGCGAAGGATATACACGCCATGCAAACCACCTTTCGTCTGCGCACCCTGATTGCCACCCTAGGCTTGGCTGGTGCCAGCCTGCTAGGCGCAGCCCACGCGGCTGACACCATCAAAATCGCCATGGTCATTCCCGCTACCGGCCCGCTGACCCAGTACGGCGATATGGTCAAAGAAGGCGTGGCCACCGCCATTGAGCAAATCAACGCCGCTGGCGGCGTGGCGGGCAAACAGCTAGAAGCCACCGTGGTGGATGACGCTTGCGAACCCAAGCAAGGCCCTGTGGCCGCTAACCGTGTGGTTAACGACAAAATCGGCTACGTGGTTGGCCCCGTGTGCTCTGGCGCGGCCATTGCAGCGGCTCCTATCTACAACAACGAAGGCGTGGTGGTCGTCACCCCTTCCGCCACCTCGCCCGCGCTGACTGAAGGCAAGGACTTTCACTTTATCTTCCGCACCATTGGCCCTGACGACCAGCAAGGCCCCTCGGCTGCCCAGTTCATCATCGAAAAAGCCAAGCCCAGCAAAGTAGCCGTGCTTCACGACAAGCAGTCCTACGGTCAGGGCATTGCCGCCTCGGTGCGCGACGAGCTGCAAAAAGCCAAGGTGGAAGTGAGCATGTTCGAGGGCATTAACGCTGGCGATAGCGACTACTCCGCCGTGATTACCAAACTCAAGAGCAGCGGTTCCGATTTCGTCTATTACGGCGGCTACCACCCCGAAATGGGCTTGCTGCTGCGCCAGGCGGCAGAGCAGGGTCTGAAAATCCGCATGATGGGGCCTGAAGGCGTGGGCAACCCAGAAATCAACGCCATCGCCGGTGATGCGGTGGAAGGCATGTTGGTCACCCTGCCCGCCGACCCTTCGGCAGACCCCGCCA
>JAHAYB010000138.1 GCA_018384835.1 Comamonas sp. | reverse complement strand
GTCTAACACCCGCACATCCACCAGCGCCAGTGCGGCTTTGAGGGTGCTGGTCAAACCATGGTCGGACTGGCTGGGGGTGACGCTGCCGCTAGGGTGGTTGTGCGCCAGGATGACGGCGGCTGCGCCCAGCTCCAAAGCGGCTTTGACCACCTCACGCGGATAGACGCTGGCCTGCGTCAGCGTGCCCTGGAACATGGGGCGCATCTCTAGCAGGTGGTGTTGGTTGTTCAAAAACAGCACGGCAAACACCTCGTGCCCCAAATGCCCCAGGTGCATTTGCAGGTAATGCTTCACGCGCTCAGGGCTGTCAAATACGGGGCGCTCTTTGAGTTGGGCTGCCGTGGCGCGGCGTGCCAGCTCCATCACCGCCAGAATTTCCGCCCGCTTGGCTGGCCCCAGCCCTTTGACGGTGGCCAAGGTGGCCGCATTGGCGTTCAGCAGCCCGGCCAGGCCGCCTTGCTGGTCTAACAAGTCTTGCGCCATCAGCAACACGCTACGCCCGGCAATCCCGGTGCGCAGCAAGATGGCGAGTAGCTCGGCATCGCTCAATGCGCCAGCGCCGCGCATCAGCAGTTTTTCGCGGGGCCGGCTGTCAGGGGGCAAGTCTTTGAAGGCCATGGCAGTGGGGGCTTTACGCTTGTTTCTACAATCGCCCCAGTTTAATTGGAGTTTGCGAGCCTGCTATGTCTGAACCTATGTCCCCCGCCCCTGCCGACCACACGGCTGATAACACTGCTGCACAAACCGTGGTTGCAGGCGCATTCCTGACCCTGCACTACCGCCTGAGCGGCCCCAGCGGCGAGGTGGTCAGCACCTTTGGCGGCAAGCCCAGCACCCTGTCTTTGGGCGCGGGCGATTTGTCCCCCGCCCTGGAAGAGAAGTTGCTGGGACTGCTGGAGGGCGAGGAAGCCAGCTTTGAACTACCCGCTGGCGCAGCCTTTGGCGAGCGCAACCCCGAGATGCTGCAATGGGTCAGCGCCAAGCTGCTGCACGAGCTGGGCGACCCGCAAGAGGTGTACTTGCCCGGTGAGGTGGTGGAGTTTCCCACCCCCGACGGCCAGGGCAGCTACGCCGGCGCAGTGGTGCAGGTGCGCGAAGACGGTGCGGTGCGCTTTGACTTCAACCACCCCTTGGCCGGGCAGCCGGTGCGTTTTGACGTGCAAATTATTGGAGTGTTGTAAGTGATAAATGTGGTGAAAGTGGTGAATCAAGCAAGCCAAGCCTTCCCTACTGAAGAGATTGTGCTGGCCGAGCCGCGTGGCTTTTGCGCCGGTGTGGACCGCGCTATTGAGATTGTGGAGCGTGCCCTGCGCAAGTTTGGTGCGCCGATTTATGTGCGCCATGAAATCGTACACAACACCTATGTGGTCAACGACCTCAAGGCCAAGGGCGCTATCTTTATTGAAGACTTGGCCGATGTGCCGCCGGGCGCAACCCTGGTGTTCTCTGCCCACGGCGTAAGTAAAGCCGTGCAGGCCGAGGCCAAGGCGCGAGGTTTTCAGATTTTTGATGCTACCTGCCCGCTGGTCACCAAGGTACACGTAGAGGTGGCTAAGCTAGCCAAAGAGGGCTACGAATTCATCATGATTGGCCACAAAGGCCACCCCGAGGTAGAAGGCACCATGGGGCAGTTGAGCAGCGGCATCCACCTGGTGGAAGATGTAGCCGACGTAGCCCGCGTACAGCCCACGCAAACCGACAAGCTGGCCGTAGTCACGCAAACCACCCTGAGCGTGGACGATGCCGCTGAAATTACCGCTGCGGTACGCGCCCGCTTTCCACAAGTGCGCGAGCCTAAGCAGCAGGACATTTGCTACGCCACGCAAAACCGCCAAGATGCCGTCAAAATGCTGGCTGGTCAGGTTGATGTGGTAATCGTGGTGGGCAGCCCCACCAGCAGCAACAGCAACCGCCTGCGCGAACTGGCCGAGCGCCTGGGCACAGCCGCCTATATGGTCGATAGCGCTGAAGAGTTGCAGCCGCAATGGTTCAGCCAAGCCGTGCGCGTGGGCTTGACGGCGGGAGCTTCTGCCCCCGAAGTGCTGGTGCAGGAGGTGATTGCCCGCATCAAAGCCCTGGGCGCGATTGCCGTGCGCAAAATGGATGGGCTGGAAGAAAATGTGAAATTCCCCCTGCCCAAGGGTTTGAAAATCGGTTTGACAATCGGTTTGGCAATAGAAAAAACTGCCAGCACATAGCGCGGCAATACGAAAAAACAAGCAAAGGAGAGCAGCAAGGTGTTTTTTGTCTATGGCCTCAATGGCTCCATGTACCAAGGCTCACACGAGCGCCTGAGCAAAATTGCTGCTGTACGCAGCACCCAGCGCCCCAGCAGTTTGCGCAGCAACGCAGATGAAGGAGCTGCCCGCCAAACCCAAGGGCAAGGGCTGCACACCAGCGTACAGCGGCGCAACCCCGAGGACGATGAGGACAGTCATCAGCATCAGCAACAGCAGCAACAAGGCAGCCCCACCTATGGCCGCCCCGCTGCCCAGCGCGTAGCCAGCGCTTATGAAAACACCCAAGCCAGCGCCGCCCCCCAGCGCCACCCCCTAAGCACCGTGGCCGATGTGATGACCCGAGGCGCTCTGACCATCAGCCCCCGCGCCACGGTGGAAGAGGCATGGGCGCTCCTGAGCCGCCACCGCGTTGGCCAAGTCCCAGTTCTGGGGGACAACCAGCAAGTCGTCGGCCTGCTGCTGCGCTCTGACATCGCTCCGCTGAGTTTGCGCACCAGCTTGCCCGAGGAAATCGCCCAGCAGCGCGTGCAAGAGGTCATGCTTACCCCCGTGCCCGCCGTCTCTGAGCAAACCTCCCTGCGCCACCTGGCCTATGTGCTGATGGATACCGGCCTGCCCGGCCTGCCGGTGGTGCAAGAGCAGGGGCTGGTGATTGGCTTTGTCAGCCGCACCGATATTTTGCGAGCCGTTGCCGCCAATCCGCCGCTAGACCTGTGGAGCTGAGGGGGCGGGGTAGAACGGCATTACGCCTCTTAGAACATGTATA
>JAHAYB010000136.1 GCA_018384835.1 Comamonas sp. | reverse complement strand
TATGTTTTATTTTGTGCCTTGTGCCCTTTGAGGGCTGCAAGGCTATTTTTTGCTGATTGCAGTGATGTCTTCCCACTCCCTCTCTCTTGCGGCTACAGCAGCCTTGCAGGACTCCCAGCCCTCCACCTCTGAGCATCCCAATGCCACCGACCGCCAGGCAGATATTTTGATGCTTGGCTTGCTGCTGGCCTCCTGTGCTTTGGCGCTGCCGATTGGCTGGTTCTATTCGGATATGACCCTGGCTGCGCAATGGGGCATTCCTATGGCCTTGCTGGGGGTTGCCCTGTTTGCTCTGGCGCGGGGCAGTGCTATCACGCGCTACGGCCTGAGTATGCTGTTGACGCTGACGGTGGTGCTGCACATTCAGGTCTCGTTGGGCACACTGGAATTTCACTTTAGGGTGTTCGGTGTGTTAGCCCTGATGATGATTTATCGCGATTGGCGAGTGGTATTGGCTAACGCCGTGCTGTTTGCGGTACACCATGTGCTGTTTGACCGCCTGCAAGCCTGGGGCTTTGGGCTGTACTGTATGCCCGACCCCAGCTTTGCGCGTATCTGGCTGCACGCCGTTTATGTGGTGGTGCAGACAGCGGTTGAAATTTTTATTCTGATGCAGATGAGCCAGGCTCTGCGCCAAGGTGAAGAGCTACAGAGCCTAGTGCAAACTGTGCAGCAAGATGGCCGCTTTAACCTCAATACCAGCCAGCTTGCCACTGATACGGCACTAGGCAAGCAATTGCAAAGCCTGATGCTGCGCCTGCACCATGCGGTTCAGACTATTCAGCATTCTATTGAGCAGGTACAGGCCGCTGGGGTAGAGATTGCGCACGGCAGTTTTGACCTATCAACCCGCACCGAAGCGGCCAGTAGTGCCTTGACGGCCACCATCAGCGCAGCCCATGAAGTGCTGCAAGCCGTAGAACACACCCGCGAGTTAGCCACTCAGGCCGACCAGCGCACCAGCTCTGCCGCGCAGACCGCCCACTCTGGCGCAGCTATCGTTCAGCAGGTGGTAGAAAGTATGCAGAGCATTGATGCCCAAGCCAAGCAGATTGCAGACATCGTGACAGTGGTCGATAGCCTGGCCTTTCAGACCAACCTGCTGGCACTGAACGCTGCTGTGGAGGCTGCCCGTGCTGGTGAGCAAGGGCGCGGTTTTGCCGTGGTAGCCGAAGAGGTGCGCCACCTAGCACTGCGCAGTGCCGACTCCGCCAAGGAGATACGCGCCTTGACCGAGGCTTCTGCCCACAACGTCAGCCAGGGCGTGGGCTATAGCAGCCAGGCTTTGCAAGTGATGCAGAATCTGCTCAAAGACAGTGAGGAGGCCGCCCAGCAGATGAGTGACATTGTGCAGGCCACCCAAGCGCAAAGTAGCAGCATGGCGCATATCTCCACCGCCATTCATGACCTAGAGGCTAGCATGGCGCAAAACGCTGCTCTGGCGGAGCAATCAAGCGCCGCTGCCAGCAGTATGCAAGAGCAAACCCAGCGTATCGCCAGCAGCATCCAAGCCTTTAGCCATTGATGCTCGATTCTGCGCTTTGCCTAGCTTCTGCCCCTTGGTAGCTGGTAGCGCTTGCCTGCGGATGCTGGGTATATTTCAGGTCAAGCCGGTATCGACATCGCGGTATTCCAAATCCAAAAATTCCTGCGACTGCATCTCATTAAGACGCGAGACGGTGCGCGGAAACTCGTGCGACAAGGGGCCTTCGGTGTACAACTCTTCAGGGGGTACTTCAGCACTCATGATGAGTTTGACGCGCCTGTCATACAGCACGTCAATCAGCCAGGTAAAGCGCCTTGCAGGCGAGGCCATATTCACCGGCATATAAGGCACGTTGGACAGCAGCACGGTATGGAACTGGCTAGCAATTTCCAGGTAGTCGTTTTGTGAACGCGGCCCACCACATAGCTCGCGGAAGTCAAACCAGATGGTTTTGCCAGCGCGGCGCAGCGCCGGTATCTTGCGCGACTCGATGGTGAAGACCGGCTTTTCATCCGCTGCGCTTTCCACCTGTTCAAAGGCGGCCTGCATGGCGGCATCGGCTTCAGGCCCCAGCGGGCAGTGGTAAAGCTGCACCATTTCTAGCGCACGCTGGCGGTAGTCAGTGCCGTTATCGACGTTGATAACGTCCATGCGTTCGTTCAAAAGGGCAATAGCGGGCAGGATGCGGTCGCGGTGTAGGCCATCAGGGTAGAGGCCATCGGGCGTGAAGTTAGAGGTGGTGACAAAGCCCACGCCGTTATCAAACAAGGCCAGCAGCAGGCGGTAGAGAATCATCGCGTCAGTGATGTCGGCAACGTGAAACTCGTCAAAGCAAATCAGCTTGTAGCGCTTGGCAATTTTTGCGCCCAGGGCATCCAGCGGGTTTTGCGTGCCTTGCAGGGCGTGCATTTCGCGGTGGACTTCGCGCATAAATTCGTGAAAGTGCAGGCGCACCTTGCGCTTGATGGGTACGGCGTTGAAAAAGCACTCCATCAAAAAGCTTTTGCCCCGCCCTACCCCGCCGTACATGTACACGCCTTTGGGGATGTCAGGCTTGTTAAATAGTTTCTTAAGCTTATTAGAGCGCTTGGTTTTATAACCCGCCCAATCATCAGCGCAGCGCTGTAGGGCGGCTACTGCTCGCTGCTGCGCGGGGTCAGCGGTAAACCCTTGTTCCGCCAGAGCAGCGGCGTAGGCTTGTTCGACGTTCAAAGCCGTCTCCTTCAAAGTTCTTCAAAATAAAAAACTGCCAGCATGTAACGCAGACACGCTGGCAGTTTGCTCTTTGGCAAAGAGATTTAGAAGTTCAGCGTGCGCTTATCCACCGCCAAAGCCGCTTCCTTGGTGGACTCGGACAGCGAGGGGTGGGCGTGGCAGATGCGGGCAATGTCTTCGGCGCTGGCCTTGAATTCCATGGCGACGACGGCCTCGGCAATCAGCTCAGAGACCATGGGGCCGACCATGTGTACGCCCAGGATTTCGTCAGTTTCAGCATCGGCCAAGAACTTCACAAAACCGGTGGTGTCGCCCAAGGCGCGGGCGCGGCCATTGGCCATAAAGGGGAAGCTGCCAGCCTTGTACTTCACGCCATCGGCCTTGAGCTGCTGCTCGGTGCGGCCTACGCTGGCAATCTCGGGGCTGGTGTAAATCACCGAGGGGATGGTGGCAAAGTTCACATGCCCGTGCTGGCCGGCCATGCGCTCGGCCACGGCGACGGCCTCTTCCTCCGCCTTGTGCGCCAGCATGGGGCCGCGCACCACGTCGCCCACCGCCCACACG
>JAHAYB010000109.1 GCA_018384835.1 Comamonas sp. | reverse complement strand
GTGGTGGGGGTGTGGTGCGTCACGGCGGCACTCCTTGGGGTGAATGTTGGATTTATTGCGCAGGCTGGGATGGGGCTAGCCAGCGGGTATCGACCACGGTGTTGACGGTAATCGGGCGCTGAATAAAGCCCAGGGCGTGGTAGGCATCTGCGCCTTTTTGCAGGGCTTCCAGGTCAAAACTGCCCAGGGCTGCAGCAGCGGCCACGGGCTGGGAGGCGGCATTGCGCAGGGCAATCACTTGGGCGTTGGCCTCGCGCTGCGTGCCGTCTATGGCGTATTGCATGGCAAGGTCAGCGGCTTCTTCGGGGTTGGCCATCATCCAGACCATGCTGGCGCGGTAGGCGCGGACAAAGGCTTGCAGCAGGGCGGGCTGCTCTTGTAGCAGGCTGCGGCGCACCACGAATAGGTCGCTGGACATATTCAGGTAGTCGCTCACGGGCAGCACATCTACCTCGCCCAAGCCCTTGCGCTGACCGACGGCCAGGCCGGTATCGGTGGCGGCGGTGGCATCAACCTGGCCTTGCATCAAGGGCGCGAAGTTGAGCAGGCCGGTAACGACGATTTGCACGTCTGATTCTTTTAAGCCCACTTGGTGCAGCATGACCAACAGGTTCTGGCGCGTGCCGCTGGCTAGGCTATAGACCCCGATTTTCTTGCCCTTTAAATCTGCTGGGCCGCGTATGCCCGCGCTTTTGAGGGCGACGACGTTAAACACGTTTTGCGGGTAGATGTCGTAGATGGCGATCAGGTCTTCGCCCTTGTCCAGCGCCATGAAGAAGGAGCCGGGGTCGGTAAACGCCACATCGGCCTGACCACTGAGCAGATTGCGTGTGGCATCGCCCCCGCCTGCGCCGGGCAGGTAGTGCAGCGCCAGCCCTTCGGCCTGGAAGAAGCCTTTTTTAGGCTCTGCCAGCAGGTTGGTGATTTCGGTAATCGGCTTGCTCCAACCTGCCAGGCGCAGCTTGCCCAGGGGCGGGGCATCGCTGGCCAAGGCGGCAGCGCCCGGCCAGGCGGTGAGGGTGCTGCCCAGCAGCCCCAGGCCAGCGGCTAGGCAGGCGCGGCGTGTGGGGGCGGTGAGAGGATTGGCTGTGGTGGGGGGGATGGATTCAGACATGGTGTTTTTTTCCTGATTTTTACTGGGAATGGGGAGGATAGCCCCAGCTTATGCCAAAAAAATGGCGAACCTGGGGAGGTTCGCCACGGGGGAGGGTGGAAGGGCTTAATTACGCTTCGTTTTCGTTGGGTGCTGCTTCTTGCTCAGGCTCTTGATTTATACCTTCACATGGCAGGAAACCAATATGCCCATTTGGTGCTGCATCGCAAATGAATTCACTTCCTTGTAGCAAAGGTTGATTGACCGTAAATTCATAAATGCCATTCCAAACGGTGCGGCCAGCAATAGAGCTACGGAAGGCGGCCTCAAACTCAGCGCGGCTCATGGTTTTAGCGCTGGTGGGCACATTTGCCGTTAAAGCATAGACCGTAATGGTGTACTCACTGAGGTAGTTTACTGAAACCACAGGGAGTTGATTCCACGGCACTACACGGAATGGCTGTGGTGTGCGGACATACCGAGCCACTGGACCGGTATAGCTTTCTGTACCTAGGTAGTTTTTGCCCACTAGCACATTGGGGATGGTGCTGAGGTTTTCGCCTTCACCCAGCACAGTTTTAGTGCGGGGAATGTTAAAGGCGCTCCAGTGTACGCAAGGATTTTCACTGCAACCGGCAGTAGCAGAGCCACTGTTATCGCCTGCGGTAGCACTTTCCATCATCACCGCATAAGAGATTGCATTGTTTGGAAGATTCAACACCTCTATTTGGGGGGATATGGTTTTGGGAGGTAAGTTATCGTGGTCTATCGGGAAGTTGATGAATCCTGGGTTAATCATTGGCAAGCTACCACCAGCCAACAATTGCCCACCATTGGTCGAGAAGTTAGAATTGATTTCCACCACCCCGGCCTGGCTATCACCCGTAAATGCACTATTGCGTAGGCTAAAAGCGCCTTGGCTAACGGTTTTTGCCTTTTGGCTGCTATCGCGTGGAGCTAGTACAGCGGTAAAAGTGCCGGTGATATTATTTTCAGTCACCTTATCAAACCAAATGGTGCAATTGCCGCCTAATTGGCTGTCGGTACTGTAAAACGGCGATTGTGGATTGTTCAAATCCACTGATACCAGTTGAATCGCAATACCGCCACCGCAGTAATAGGGGTTGTTTTTACCAATGCGATTCGATTCAATACGTTGGTTAAATGCCAAATCCCACTGTACTGTTAAAGAGGAGTTTACCGCTACGCCTTGGCCAATGGCAGCCAGGTAGCTAGCGCTGGAAGGGGTATCTTGGTTATAGCTGTATTGCCAGTGAGTAATGCGGGGGTTGGAGGCATTGTCTTCATTGGCTGGGTGGTACAGCCCTGAAAGATTGACCCCATCCACCAAACCGGCAATAAAGTGGTCGGCCAAGGGCGCTTGCCACTCTACATTGCCGCCGCCCGTGCCAGGGGTTTGGCCGCCTGGTGGCGAGGTGGGTGGGGCGCTATCACCACCGCCGCCTCCACCACAACCCACGGCGGCCATGGCCGCCAATGCCCCTGCCGCTGCAAGCCTGCTTGTGCGGCGGCGGGCGTTAACCAGTTGCTTTATCAACACTGTCTGCTCCTATGAATAAAAAATGCGAAAGCCAATGTAACAAAAAAACCGCCTCTCATAATCATGACGATAGGCGGTTGATAGATGGCTGATGGGGTCGTTAGCGCAAAGGCAAAAATTATTTTTCTAAAAAGCGCTGGGCATCCAGTGCGGCCATGCAGCCAGTGCCCGCGCTGGTAATGGCTTGGCGGTAGATGTTGTCTTGCACATCACCAGCGGCAAAGATGCCGGGCACACTGGTTTGGGTAGCAAAGCCTTTGCGCCCCGCCTGAGTGATGATGTAGCCGCCTTCCATCTCTAGTTGGCCTTGGAAAATCTCGGTATTGGGCGCGTGGCCAATGGCGATAAAGCAGCCTTGCAGGCTAAGGTCTTGCGTGCTGCCGTCTTGCGTGCTTTGCAGGCGTACACCGGTTACGCCGCTGTCGTCGCCCAGCACCTCTTGCAGGGTAAAGTGGGTTTTCAGGGTGATTTTGCCCTCTTGCACCCGCGCCATCAGCTTATCGACCAGGATAGGCTCGGCAGTGAATTTATCGCGGCGGTGAATCAGTGTGACGTTGCTGGCGATGTTGGAGAGGTATAGCGCCTCCTCCACCGCCGTGTTGCCACCGCCGACCACGCACACCGGCTGGTCGCGGTAGAAAAAGCCGTCACAAGTAGCACAGCCCGAAACACCGCGTCCCATAAATGCCTCCTCTGAGGGCAGACCCAAGTATTTGGCCGAAGCGCCTGTGGCAATAATCAGCGCGTCGCAGGTGTAAGTGCCGCTATCGCCTTTGAGGGTGAAGGGGCGCTGGCTGAAATCGACTTGGTGGATATGGTCAAACACAATCTGCGCCTCAAAGCGCTGGGCGTGCTCTAAAAAGCGCTGCATCAGCTCGGGGCCTTGCACGCCGTTGACATCAGCGGGCCAGTTATCCACCTCGGTAGTGGTGGTGAGCTGGCCGCCTTGCGCCATGCCGGTAATCAGTACGGGCTTGAGGTTAGCGCGGGCGGCATAAATAGCGGCGGTATAGCCAGCAGGGCCAGAGCCGAGAATCAAAACTTGGGCGTGTTGGGGGGTGGCAGTATTCGTCATAGCAAAAGGTACAGTCCAAAAAAAGATGTTGCAAATAAATAAAAAAACGGGCGCAGTGGCGATTATCCCCTGGGGTGCTACGCCGGCTGATGCAACAGTTGCGGCGGCTATAGCGGTTGCAGAGGCTATAGCGCGGTTGCCAGGCGATGTTGCAAATCGGCCTCTAGCGCGGGCAGTTTGGCGGCGAGGGCGGCTTCTTCTGCCCCGTTGCGTTCGCGCTGCACTTTTGCCCAGATAGGGGCGGGAAAGTGGCTGTCCCAATCAAAGCGGGCAATGATGTGCCAATGCAGGTGGGGAACCATATTGCCCAGTGCTGCCAGATTGATTTTGCGTGCTTGCAAGTGCTGGCGCAGTGCTTGCTCCACCAGCGCCACGGCCTGCATGCAGTGCTGGCGCTCGGCCTCGCTCAGGTCAGAGAACTCGGCCACATGCGCGTTCCAGATGATGCGGTAGAAGGCCGGAAACCCCGCTTCCTCATCCGTACGAATCAGGCGCAGTTGCGGGCCTTGCCAGATAAGCTGGCCACCTGCTGATTGGCAGAGGGGGCAGTGGGCATGGTGGGTACTGGGGGTGGTTACGTTCATTCAGCAAACACCTCAGCCAAGCTACGGGCATCGAGCATTAAAAGACTCCAGGCTTGCAGTTGTTCACTGTTTGCTTGGGTAATTTGCGCAACGATGCTGGCTGGCAAAGGGCCAAAGCGGTGGACAAGCAAGCGCTGTAGCAGTTGGGCTTGGCCTTCATCACGGCCGCGCAGGAGACCCTTTTTAAGACCTTCCTTCAAGCCTTTTTTCAAGCCTTCGTTTAAGCCTTCTTTCAAGCCTTTTTGTACTCCACGCTCTTCATAGTTGCGCTCCCACTGTTCAAAACGTTGGGCTAGGGTCATTTTTAACTCCTTTAAGTCTTGTAGCTTCGGTAGCGTCATCTGGTAGCGGCCCTGCCTCAGCACCAGCGCTCTTATCCAAATGGCGAAAGTACGTTGTAGCTCGGGCTGGTCTTGGAGCCACTCACTGAGCTGGTCAATCAGGGTGAGTATGGCTTGCTCACTCTCAGGCTGCTCAAAGGCCATGATGGCTGCTACCAGGTTGGAGATTTCTCGCAGTTGCTCAGGGCTATAGCGGTTGTGCTCAATGAGCAAATACTGCAACTGTGGCAAGTACTGCGCAACCAGCCCTGGCGCTTTGGGAATAAGGTCAGCAATATTGGTCGCAGCCTTCCACTTGGCTTCACCGTTGTAGAGCACGATGGGCAGCACCGGCGGCAGTTTCTTACCCGCCAGCACCTGCTTGGCACGTATCAAGTCTTGGTAGAGCAAGCCTACATAGGTCATGATGCGTACCGCCATCCACGGGTCGGTTTTGCTTTGGAATTCAATCAGCAGATACAGATAGACCCACTCCCCGCCCGCTCGCACCCGCCAAACGACATCATCGGCGCGGTGGCGAAAATCGTCGGTGACGTAGCTGCCGGGCATTTTCTCCAGGGTGCAGTAGTCCAGGCTATGCAGCCACGCGTCGGGGATAAAGCCCAGCACCAAATCCCGCACCACTTCGGGGGCGGAGAACAGCAGCTTGTAGGAAGCATCAGCGTTTTGGGGCATGGCGTTGATAAGAGGAGCGGCAACAACCCGAGTAGAGTAGGCGATTTACCGCCCACCTGCCACTTTTTATCCGCCATGCCCCTGTCCTGGAACGAAATCAAACAC
>JAHAYB010000105.1 GCA_018384835.1 Comamonas sp. | reverse complement strand
TGCGGTTCAGGCCGGTAATGACCACATCCTGGATATAGGGCGTGCCCGCAGCAATCACCCGCGCCCGTAGGGGGCCAACGCTGACGAAGGTTCCGGTGGTGAGTTTGAAGTCCTCAGCAATGCGGCCATCAAAGCGCAGCCCTAGGTGGATGTTGTCCGGGTCAATCCAGGCGACGGCATCGCCGCTGCAAAAAAAGCCTTCTTCGTCAAACGCTTCGGCAGTGCCTTCGGGGTTGCGCCAGTAGCCGGGGGTGATGTTGGGGCCACGGTAGCGGATTTCCAGCTTGTCCTCGTTGGGCACGAGTTTGACGGTCAGCCCCGCGCCGGGCAGCCCCAGGTCGCCCGACTGGATATACGGGTTGGTCACAAACAGGCCAAAGGGCGAAGATTCCGTCATGCCCAGGCCGCTCGCCATAACGATGCGCTCGCCCAGCTCGGCCTCTTGGCTGGCAAAGAGGGAGTCCCACACCGCTTGGGGCAAGGCCGCACCGGCGTAGAACAGCATCTTCACCCGCGCCAGGAAGGTGCGGCGCAGTTGCGCATCTTGGGGCAGGGCGTTGGCAATGGCCTCAAACCCCGCTGGCACGTTGAAATAGATGGTGGGCGAGATTTCGCGCAGATTGCGCAGCGTCTCGCCAATCAGGGCGGGGGTGGGTTTGCCGCCATCGATATAAAGCGTGCCGCCGTTGTGCAGCACGATGCCGCAGTTTTTATTGCTGCCAAAGGTGTGGTTCCACGGCAGCCAATCGACCAGCACGGGCTTTTCTGCCTCGATGATGGGCGTGCCCTGAATAATCTGGCGCTGGTTGGCGCACCACATGCGATGGGTGTTAATCACCGCCTTGGGCTGCTTGGTAGAGCCGCTGGTAAACAGGAATTTGACGATGGTGTCTGGCCCCGTGGCGTGCATGGCCTCATCAACTTGGGCGGTGGCGGGGGTGGCCAGCAGTTCGTCAAAGGTGCAGACGGGGTGGCCGCGCAGCAGGTCTTGCTCGGCATTGCGCGAGAAGCACACCGCCACGTCGGCAGAGGCCACAGCGGCAATCGCCGGGGCGTAGCGTGCGCCGTCGTCCGCCCAAATCAGGCCGGGGGTGAGGGTTTGCATCACATGGCGCAGCTTGTTGAAGTCTTGACTAAGCAGGGAGTAGGCCGGCGAAGTCGAACTGTAAGGAACGCCCACCACCATGCAGCCCAGCATGAGCATGGCGTGGTCCAGGCTGTTGTCGCTGAGGATGAGCACGGGGCGCTCGGCGCTCAGGCCACGGTTCAACAGGGCTTGGCCAATGCTGCGTGCTTTGGCTAGCGCTTGGGCGTAGCTGATGTGCTGCCAGTCGCCCAGGCTGCCGTCGGGCAGGCGCTGGCGCTCGGCCATATAGCTGGCATCGGGGGTGGTCTGCGCCCAGTGCAGCAGGCGGTCGGTCATGCGGTGGGCGTAGGGGGCGAGGGGCTGCTCGGCATCCAGGTAGAGCTGGCCTTGGTCGCCGCGCTCCAGGCGGGCGCGGGTGATGCCAAATTCCAGAGGGCGATAGCGGGCGGTGCTAGAGGTGAGGGCAGCGGTGGGGGCAGCGGTGGGGGTGGGCATGGTGCTTGTCTCCTGTTCTGCCTTAGTCTTGGCGGACTTTGGTTCCGGCCTTGCCGCTGAGGAAGTCCTGCACGCGCTGCTTGGCCTCGGGGGCGGCTTGGGCAATGGCGGCAATCAGCGATTCGGTCATTAGCCCGTGGTCGGCGGGCTGCTCGGCAATGCGCGGCAGGGCGTGCATCAGGGCGTAGTTGGTCAGGGGGGCGTTGCTCGCGATGCGGGTGGCTAGCTCCAGCGCCTTCTCAAAGGTTTGGCCTTCGGGCACCAGGTATTGGGCAAAGCCCAGGCGCTCGCCTTCTTCGGCCTTATAGACGCGGCCTGTGAGCATCATGTCCAGCATCCGGTCAGCGCCAATCAGCTTGGGGATGCGCACCGAGCCGCCACCGCCAACAAAAATCCCCCGCGAACCTTCGGGCAGAGCGTAAAAAGCCGTGCTGTCCGAGACGCGGATATGCGTGCTGCTGGCCAGCTCCAGCCCGCCGCCAATCACCGCGCCATGCAGGCAGGCCACGACGGGCACTTTGCCAAACTGAATGGCATCCAGCGCCTTGTGCCACATGCGCGAGTGGTGAATGCCCGCGCCCGCGTCGCGCTCTTGCAACTCGGACAAATCCAGCCCCGCGCAAAAGTGCGTGCCCTCACCATCGAGCACGGCAGCACGCACGCTGGCGGGCAGGCGCTCGAACACATCGCGCAGACCAAGGATGATGCTGTCAGAGATGGCGTTGCGCTTGGCCGGGCGGTGGATGCGCACGATGGCCACCTCTTGTTCCTGGCCGGTGATTTCTACAGAGAATTCGGGGGGTGGGGATTGCATTTGGACAGCCTGTTTCATGAATTTATAGTTATTCATGATAATTATTTTTTGGCTTTTTCCCCGGGTGTTTACCCG
>JAHAYB010000104.1 GCA_018384835.1 Comamonas sp. | reverse complement strand
CCCTGGCCGCCAGCCCTAACACCAGCCCCAAGCCCTCCCTACACCACCGCTACTAGCTACTAAATTACAAAAAGGTTGTCCGCCATGAGTACCGCAAGTATCAAAAACATCCAGCAACGGGCTGGCCACAATGGGCTAGCGCTACAAAACCTGGCTGCCCCCGTCTTGGTGGTGGCCATCCTCGCGCTGATGGTGCTGCCCATCCCGCCGTGGATGCTCGATACCTTCTTCACCCTCAACATTGCTATTGCGCTGATGGTGATGATGATTGCCTCCTACATGGTCAGGCCGCTCGATTTTGCGGTCTTCCCCTCGGTGCTGCTGCTGACTACCTTGATGCGCCTGTCGCTCAACGTCGCCTCCACCCGCGTGGTGCTGCTCGAAGGCCATCCCGGCGCAGGCGCAGCCGGGGCGGTGATTGAAGCCTTTGGCCACTTTCTGATTGGTGGCAACTTTGCCGTGGGCTTGATTGTGTTTGCCATCTTGGTGGTGATTAACTTTGTGGTGATTACCAAGGGTGCGGAGCGTATTGCTGAAGTTTCTGCCCGCTTTACCCTGGATGCCATGCCCGGCAAGCAAATGGCGGTAGATGCCGACTTGAACGCCGGCCTGATTGACGAGGCAGAGGCCAAAAAACGCCGCTCTGAAGTGCAGGAAGAGGCCAGCTTCTTCGGCTCGATGGACGGTGCTTCCAAATTCGTGCGCGGCGACGCGATTGCCGGTATTTTGATTTTGATTATCAACATCATCGGCGGCTTTGCCATCGGCATGGCCCAGCACGGCCTGTCGGCGGGCGAAGCGGCCAACAGCTACATCTTGCTGGCCGTGGGTGATGCCCTGGTTGCGCAGATTCCCGGCCTGCTCATTTCCGTGGCCGCCGCCATGGTGATTTCGCGTGTGGGTAAGGACAACGACACCGGCAAGCAGATTGCCAATCAGATGTTCATGTCGCCCCGCGCCTTGGGCATTACCGCTGCAATTTTGATTTTCCTGGGGCTGATTCCCGGAATGCCCCATGCCGTTTTCCTGATTATGGGCAGTGCCTTTGGCTATGGCGCTTGGCTGGCACTGCGTGCCAAGAACAAACCCAAGCAAGCGGCTATTCAGGCAGAAGCTGAGGCTGCCCAGCAAGCTGTCAGCGCCCCACAGCAAGACACCGAAGCCACTTGGGACGACCTGCAACCCGTGGACCTGCTCGGTCTGGAGCTGGGCTACCGCCTGATTGCGCTGGTCGATAAAAAACGCCAGGGCGACCTGCTCACCCGCATCAAAGGCGTGCGCCGCAAGTTTGCGCAGGAAGTGGGCTTCTTGCCCCCTGCTGTACACGTGCGCGACAACTGGAACTCAAGCCCAGCGCCTACCGCATCACCTTGCGCGGCGTGATGGTGGGCGAGGGCGAAGCCTTCCCCGGCATGTTCTTGGCGATTAACCCCGGCGGCATCACCACCCCCTTGATTGGTACGCCTACCACCGACCCCGCGTTCGGTCTGCCCGCCCACTGGATCGACGAACGTCAGAAGGAAGCGGCACAAATGGCGGGTTTTACCGTGGTTGATTCGGAAACTGTAATGGCCACACATTTGTCACACTTGATGCAAATGCAAGCGGCCAAGTTGCTCAGCCGAAATGAGGTGCAGCAACTGGTCGATCACGTGGCGAAGTCCGCTCCTAAACTGATTGAAGAAGTGATTCCGAAGATGGTCTCCATCACCGTATTCCAGAAAGTGCTACAGCTCCTGCTCGATGAAGCTGTGCATATTCGCGACATACGCACCATCATTGAAACCCTGGCTGAACATGCCGCTCACACCCAAGACCCAGTGGAGCTAACCCGCCGCGTGCGTATCGCTTTGGCACCGGCCATCGTGCAGCAAATCTACGGCCCGACCCGCGAGCTGAACGTGATTGCCATCGAGCCTGGCCTAGAGCGCCTGCTGGTGCAAGCGCTGACCAATGCCAGCGGCCCCTCGCTAGACCCCGGCGTAGCCGACGTCGTCTCGCAACGCGCCGCCCAGGTCGCCCAAGAGCAAGAAGAGCAAGGCGTGCCTGCCTGCCTGCTGGTGCCCGACGCTATTCGCAACCCGATTGCCCGCTTGGTCCATCGTGCTGCACCGCGCCTGCAAGTGCTGGCGCACAGTGAAATTCCAGAAACCCATTCGATTCGCATCGGCCCCATTCTTAAAGGTGCATAACTATGAACATTCAACGTTTTATTGCCCCGACCTCGCGTGAAGCCCTGGCGCAAGCGCGCGCCGTCTTTGGTGAAGGCACTTTGATTTTGGCCAACCGCCAAACCCCCAATGGGGTGGAAGTGATGGCTACGGCAGAAGACAGCTTGCAGCAACTAGACAAAGGGCTGAAAACCAGCACCAGCCTGAGCAGCGCCATCCAAGCGCGTGAGGCCGAAGAAACCCGCCCCCTGAGCAAAGCCCCCAAAGCGCCCTTGCACTCGGGCAATGCCAACAGCATCAACCCACGCCAAAGCGTGGCCAAAGATACCGAACAGTTGGCGATGAGCACCCTGTCCTTCCAGGACTATGTGCGCGAACGTATGCTCAGCCGCCGTGGCGAGGAGATGGCCGTGAACGATAACCACCCTGAAATTCCAGAAGAAAACCTGCCCACCTTTGCCCGCAAAGCGCGTCAAGACAACCAAAACGCATTGGCCAGAACCAATAGCCCCATGCTGCACAACCCCTTACGCGCTTTGGCTAAAGATGTGCCTGCCGTCTCTATGGCCAGCGATACCGGGATGATGCAAGAGCTCCAATCGGTCAAAGCCCTGATTGAAGAGCGCTTTAACACCCTGTCCTGGTTAGGGCAAACGCGCCAAGACCCGTTGCAGTCCAACCTGATTTTGAAGCTCATTCGCGCTGGTTACTCGCCCGCACTGGCGCGTACCTTGATGCAGCGCCTGCCTGCCAACACCCCCGCTGAAAGTATGCGCTGGCTGGTGCAGGTGCTCGAACGCAATCTGCGCACAGACGCAGCCGCCTCGCCCATCTACGAGGCGGGCGGTATTTTTGCCCTGCTGGGCACAACCGGCGTAGGCAAAACCACCACAGCGGCCAAACTGGCGGCGCTGTGCGCCCAAAAACACGGCCCACAAAGCGTCGGTCTGATTACCCTGGACACCTACCGCGCCGGGGCGCATGAGCAACTGCGCTCTTATGGCCGCACCCTGGGCGTAGTGGCCCACCAAGCGCACGACAAAGCGGCGTTGCAAGACCTGCTGGGGCTGCTCTCGGGCAAGCGCATGGTCATCATCGACACCACAGGCATTGCCCCTCGTGACCGTCGCAAGAAAGAAATTTTTGAAGTCCTGAACCTGCCTGGCGTGCAGCGCCTGCTGGTGGCCAATGCGGGCAGCCATGGCGATAGCCTGGATGAAGCGATTGCCGCCTTCAAAGGCAGCAACTGCCGCCAGGCCATCCTCTCCAAGGTGGATGAGGCCGTCAAACTCGGGCCAGCGCTCGATGCGCTGATTCGCCACCAAATGGTGCTGCGCGGCATCACCACCGGCCAGCGTGTGCCCGAAGATTTTGAACGCGCCAGCGCCAAAGACTTGGTCGCAGCCTCCATGCGCGCACACAACAAGTCGGCCTTTGACCCCAGCGCCTTAGACCTAGACTTTTTCTATGCCGACTCGCCCATGAACCAACTCGGTCATAGCCCTAACCCTAACCCTGGGGCAGAAGGAGGGTTGTATGCTTAATCCCAACTGGGGGGCTAGGCAGCACCAGGGCAGCGGCCTGCACTGGCTGGGGCAAAGCACCGGGGTGCGCATTTGGGGGCTGGTGCCCTCGGGCTTAGAGGCCGATACCCAAGCGCTGTGGCATATGTGCGCCCACCTGCAAAGCCAAGGCCATCCCACCTTGATTTTGGATGCCAGCACGCAGGAAAGCGCCGCCACCCCCGGTCTGCAAGAGCTGCTGCAACTAGGCAGCGGCTTTGCCCACCAAGCCCTACCCGCCACCGATACCGAGCGCCACCCCGACCACATCCAAAGCCTACCGGCGGCGCGTGGCTTGGTGCAGCTCATCCACCTGGCCCAGCAGCAACGCCAAGCGCCTTTGCAGTTGCTCCAGCGCTATGTGCGCAACCATGCCCTGGTCTTACTGGTTGCGCCAGCAGGGCTGATGGTGCGTGCCTTGGCTGGCGTGCAGCACACCCCAACGGTGCTGGTCGCTGCGCGGCAAAACGCCGTGCTGGCCTGCTACGAGGCGCTGAAACAAATTTTCATGCACACCGCCCAGATGCCGCGCTTGCTGGCGCTGCGCCCTGCCACCAATGGGCTGGATCCGCTACTCAAGGCCATCGCCTCTTGCGCCTTAGAGCACTTGCACAGCGAGCCGCTGATTCAGCAAATCGACCCCCTGCACCCCCGGCAGTTGCACCGCTGGGCGCTCCAATGCTTGGAGCAGGCATTCACCGCCCAAAGCCGCCAAGAGCTGCACTTGCAGCAGCTCGGTTTAACAGGAGGGCAAGCAGACCACCTGGGGCACTAAGACGCTACTGAAATCTAAAATCTGAAATCGTAAACACGTTCTTAGCACCCCCAGGCTTTTTAGATACGCCTAGCCCATTTTTGCGCCTGCTGCCCTCCTGTTCTGGGCAGCGGTGCGAAGCACCTAGAATTGCGCCTCTGTAACCCCCTCCTGCATTTTGCTAAGAAGCATTGAGTTGATGTACACCTCCCACGGTCAATTGAACCGCGATGCCCTCATTCGCCAATATGCCCCCTTGGTGCGCCGTATTGCTTATCACATGCTGGCCAAATTACCGCCCAGCGTAGAAGTGGACGACCTCATCCAAGTCGGCATGATTGGCCTGGCTGAAGCCCTCTCGCGCTTTGAGGCCAGCCAAGGGGTGCAGTTTGAAACCTTTGCCAGCCAGCGCATACGCGGTGCGATGGTCGATGAGCTGCGCGGCAACGACTGGATGAGCCGCAGCGCCCGCAAAGGCCAAAAAGATATTGAAAACACCATTGCCCAGCTAGAGCAAAGCCTAGGGCGTGCGCCCAAAGAGTCCGAAATTGCCGAGGCCATGGAGCTTTCCCTAGAAGACTACCAAAGCCTGCTAGGGCGCGTGCGCGGCACGCAGCTCATCTACTTGGAAGATTTGGGCGGCAGCTCTGAAGAAGGCGAGGGCTATTTAGACCGCCACGTTGCCGATGCAGAGGCCGACCCCTTCGCCCAACTGCGTGACCAGCGGATGCGTGGCGCTTTGGTGCAAGCCATTGAGGAGCTGCCCGAGCGGGAAAAATACGTCATGGCCATGTACTACGAGCATGACATGAACCTCAAGGAAATCGCCGCCGTGCTGGAGGTGACGGAATCGCGCGTCAGCCAACTGCACAGCCAAGCCATTGCGCGCCTTCGCACCAAAATGCGGGCGCATTAATGCACCTGCAACTCGGCCCTCTGAGCCTGCCCCTCTCTACCCTGCTGCTATTTGCCGCCTGGTGGCTGGGCACGGCCGTGCAAGAGCGCTGCGCCAAGCGGCACAAGCTGGCGCCAGGCGCTCATGCCTGGGTTGCCGTGCTGTGCGCTTTAGCGGCGGCACGGGCAGGCTTTGTGCTGGCCTATTGGGAGGATTACCGCAGCGCCGCCCCTGGGGTGGCCGCGCTGGCTCTGGCGCTGCTCGATATTCGTGATGGCGGCTGGCAAGCCTGGTGGGGGCTAGCGGGCGCTGGCGGGTATGGCGCGGCCTTGGCACTAAAGCGCAGTCCTTGGGCGCGTGGTGTGCTGCTGGGCATGGCGGCAGGTGTGGGCTGCTGGCTAGCAGGCCAAGGGCTGATGTATTGGAGCAGCACTAGCGCCAGCAGCCTTAACCGCGCCGCATTGCCGCATTGGCAAGGCATCAACCTAGGCGGCCAGACGCTAGACCTAAGCACCCTTACCGCCCCCAGCCCCGAGGCTGCGCAACCGCAACCGATAGTCATTAACCTATGGGCAAGCTGGTGCCCGCCCTGCCGCCGCGAGATGCCCGCCATGCTTCAAGCGCAGGCACGCCATCCGCAAGTGCGGTTTTTGTGGGTGAACCAAGGCGAATCTGCCGCCACGGTGCTGCGCTTTGCCCAGCAACACGGCTTGCCCAGCGCCCAGGTGCTGCTTGACCCGGATAAGCAACTTGGCCAGCTTCTGCAAGCCCAGGCGCTGCCCAGCACCTATTTTTACCGCGCCGATGGCCAGCTTGCCCAGGTGCGTGTGGGTGAGGTCTCCGCAGCCAGCTTGCGCCACTACCTCACAACGCAACTTGGCCAGCCTTGAAAAAATGTCAACACCCAAACCCAAAAGGCGGACAAGTACACCCGCTTACATAGGGCTTGGCGCTACGATGGATGGCTAGATGGCGTTATGCCTGTATCTTCCCTATTTACCCGCCACTTATCCTCAGCTTAGGCGGGATTGTTTTCATTCATCATTGCATTTAAGGCAAGCAATCACGACAGGAGTGCTGCACCGATGTTTCCTATTATTATTTTGAACTCTCTTTTCCCCTCTTTGGCAATGGCAAGTAGCCGGGCACATGGCACCCTGCCCACACGTCCCATCACTGCCATGACTGGCGCTGCAACAGCAATCGTCACCGCGCTTTGCTTGGCCGCCCCCCTGGCGCAGGCCGCTGCAAACAACGCAGCGGGCGCATCAACACCTGCGCCTGCGCCAGCTTCCACACCAACTGTCGTGGCACGTGTCGCCTTGGCTGTCGGTCAAGCGCAGTTAATTACCGAAAGCGGACAAACCCAAACTTTGCAGCGCGGACAAACCCTGCACGAAGGCGACCGCCTGCGCACTGGCGAAGATGGTATGTTGATGCTGGTCTTTATTGACCAGGGGCGGGTGGCTTTGCGCCCCTCTTCTGAGCTGTTGATTCAAAAATACCGCTACGACCCCCAGGGGCAGGACTCGCAGTTGCAACTGGAGCTGATTAAGGGCACGGTACGCCAAATCTCTGGCCAAGCAGCCCATCAGCAGCCTGAGCGCTACCGCCTTAACACCCCCGTTGCTGCTATCGGAGTGCGGGGTACCGACTTTCTAGCCCGCGCCGAGGCCAATGCCGTGCGCACCTACGTCCACGAAGGGGCTATCACCATGCAAGCCTGGGGCACAAACATGCCGCTACTAAGCCAAGCTGGCGAGGGCAGCTTGCTAGCGGCTAGCTATTTTGGGCAAGCCCCCTACCACCAAAACCTGCAACTAGCCGAGCTAGAGCACAGCTTTCGCATTGAACTGACCCCCAACGCCGAAGGCGCAGAAAGCTACCTGGACGAGGCCACTGACCTGGCCAGCAGCACCGCCCTAGCCCTCGCCAGCACCGAGGCGGATACGACGGGCACTGACACTGCCTCCCCCACCAACACTGCCGATGCCGGCGGCATACGCACGCCCCCCCGCCCCTCGGCCGCTCCTGCCAACCAAGGGAGCAGCGACGAAGAGGCCAGCACCGCCGTCACCGTCCTAGCCCTAACGGCCAAGCCCTTAGCCATAGATGCCCTGAACAACCATCGCCCGGTCTCTCTGGAGCTTTATTCTGGCGCGACCGACCCCGCCCTCCCCGACCAACTGCTATGGACCTACAGCAGCCTGAGCGAAGGCGCACAGGGCAGCAGCACCGCCTTGCTCGCTGCCCTCTTGCAAGAGCATGACCAACAGGTGCTAGAAAACCGCCACATCACCGTTGCTGCCCCCGGCCTGTATGGCTTGTGGCGCAGCGGCTCGGCCTACGCCAACTTGGATGCGGGGTTACGCGGCACGGCACAGTTTTCCTTGCAAGCGGCCCAGGGCAGCTACGCCAACGGGCTAGGGCAACAACAGGCGGCGCATATCTCGGCACCGGCGCTTAGTGTCGATTTTGACAATAGCCGCTTCCAAACCAGTATGCAGCTAGAGGCGCTAGGCCAGCCCAGCGCCCAACTACAAGTGCAAGGCAGCATCAACGCCAAGGGGATTTTTACCGGCACTGCCCCCAATCAATTAGTGGGTGGCGCACTGTCTTTGGACGGTAGCCAGGCTGGCTACCTCTTCCAGGTGCAAGTGCCCACGCTGGGTGCTGCTACTCAGGGGCAAGGCTTGGGTCAGTACCAAGGTATTACCTTGTGGGGGCAGTAAGTTGCGCTACCGCTACCAGTTAGCTGGGGCATGGCTTCTAGCGGCACTATTGGCAGGCATCTTGGCGCTGATACCCGCCTTGCAGCGCGGTGACGGGGCTTTGCACGATGCCCTCATCCGCCGCCTGCAACCACTGCCGGCCCCGCCCGATATCACCCTGGTCGATATTGATGAGCGCAGCCTGCAAGAGCTCGGGCCCTGGCCCTGGCCGCGCTCAGTGCTGGCAGAGTTGTCAGCACAACTGCGTGCCCGTGGAGCACGCTTGCAGGTGTGGGATATGGCGCTGCCCCAATCCAGTGCAGATGCCCCTGCCTTGGCCGCGCAATTTATCCAGCCCGATGTGGTGCTAGGCGTCATCCCGGTGCTCGATAGTGCTGTGCAGCAGCCCCCGCAAGAAGGCCGCTTGCCAACCACAAGCACCTTAGAGGCGGGCTTTCTAGCCCAACAGCCCCAGGAATGGGCCGCTTTGCAATCACTATGCCCCAGCACCACAGCGGTGCGCGGCTATTTGGGCTTGATGCCTGAGCTTGCCCAAGCTCGTGCCGGCCACCTGGCCGCCACCCCTGATGCGGATGGCCGCCTGCGCCGCCTACCTGCCTTTGTCTGCTGGGGCGTGGTAAACAGCAACAGCCCCCAGCAACTACTGCTGGGGCAGCTTGCACTGGCCGCCGCCAGCGCCTATACCGAAGATGCGCCTTGGCAACAACAAGCCGGGCGCTGGCCGTGGGAGCCTGCCCAATGGCTGCACCGTGGTCCCTGGCGCTTTGCCTTGGATGAGCAAGGGCGCTTGCCCGTCCCCTGGCAACGCCCCCACCAAGACTGGCCTGCCATCAGCGCCAGCCAACTGCTACTAGCCGACAGCCATAGCGACTTTGCCCCCCTGCCCGACCTGCAAGGCCATATTGTGCTCATCGGGGCAACGGCCTTGGGGCTGCGCGATATGGTGAGTACGCCCTTTCACCCTGGCGCACCTGGGGTCAGCGCCCACGCCGAAATCATGGCCGCTGCCTTGCATAGCCCCGCACGCTGGGGGCATAGCCCACGCTGGGGGGCATGGCTAGCGGCACTCACCGTTCTGGTACTAGGAGCTTTGCAACTGCGCTATAGCCAGCACACGGGTCTGCGCCCCTTGTTAGCTTGGCTGCCCGCCTTGGCCTTGGCAGGCGCTGGGCCACTGCTGTTGGGGCTGATGTGGTTGGCGACAACGGGGGCATTGGTTAGCCTCTTGGCTCCAGCCATTGCCTTACTGACCTTGGCTTTTGCCCAGCAGGGCTTACAGCTTTTAGCGCACAAACAGCGCAATGCCTTGCTAGCGCAGCACCTCCAAAGCTTTGTGCCGCCTAGCTTGGCGCAGCAAATTATCCAGCAGCTACCCAATGGTCAAAGCCTAGGGCAATCGCACAGCGGTGTCGTCGCGGCGCTGCACGTTGAGGGGTTAGAGCGTTGGGTTAGCCAAGTCGATAGCTTGCAGGCTTTGGCCTTAATCCACGCGCTACACACCTGCGCGGCCAAAATTTTGCAAGAGGAGCCGCACAACGCCCGCGCTCAACTGCACAGCGCCCAAGGCGCAACCCTGTACTTAAGCTGGCCTGAGCCTGTGGCTTTAGAGCAGGCAATCACCAGCCTACAGCGCCTACACCAAGCACTGGCTCCCATCCTACAAACCAATGCCTTGCCCCAAGCCCCGCTGCTGGCATATATCGCGATGGAAAGCGGCAACTACCTACTCGGCTTGGTGGGCGCAAGCCATGGGCGGCGGCACGTACTCCTTGGCCCGGTGGCCAATGACATCCAAGGCATGTTGGCGCTGTGTACCGAGTTAGATAGCCCTCTGCTACTAGGCCCCCAAGCGGCCAAGCAGCTACAAAATACTCAGCCACCACCAGGTCAACCACGAAGCAACTCCTTGTCTGTACAGAGCCTGGGACAGTTCTTGCTACTTGACCAGTCACGCCCACGCGAGCTGTTTCGCCTAGACCTGCTGGATCGTTAATGCCGCTACCGTCGTTACTGCTACAACGTATTTACGGTGCTGTCGTGGCACTGGGTATCACGCTCTTAGCCTGTGTGCCTGCCTGGGCACAGCCTACCCCTGCCCCCGCAGCCTTCGCCCAGCGAACCCCATTAGCCCAGTTCACCGATAGCAGCAATAGCGGTACTGGCAGCAATACCCCCAGCCAGCACAGCACCTGCCCCCCAGAGCAAGCCCCCATACTGCCCACCGACCCCAGCCACCCCCCCAGCGCCTGCGAGGCGCAGATGCTGCAAGCACTGCACACCCAAGTGCAAGAGCATGTGCGCCAAGGCCAATGGCTGCAAGCAGAGCTACTGCTAGAGCGCATTTTGCTGCTACGCCCCAACGATGCACAGGCTATCCTGCGTTTAGCGCAAGTGTTAGCCAGCCAAGAGCGCTGGGGTAGCGCCCGCGCCCTGCTACGCGCCTTGCAGCAAGATGAGCGCACCAGCGCCGCCCAGCAACAGGTGCTAGAGCATTTACTGCAAAGCGGCATGGCAAGCCTAAGCACACACCCGCACAGCCTTGCCCCAGCGGCCAGCCCCAGCGCCTCCTCCCCCTATGGCGGCAACTACCTGGCTCAAACAGATAGCCCTAGCCCCGCAGACAGCCGCAGCACAGAACTGAGCATCGGCCTAGGCTACAGCCGCAACCCCCTTATGCGCCCCAGCGCCAGGCAGTTAGAGCTGACCCTGCCCCAAGGCAATATCACCCTGGGCTTGCAAGAGCGCCCTAGCGCTGCGACTAGCGGGTATATGCACCTCTACCGCCGCTGGGCCAGTGGCCTGGAGCTGATGGCCAGCATCCAGCCTACCGACCACCCTAGCGCCCACAGTAGCACCCGTTTTGCCCTGGCCGGCCCCTTAGCGACCAACCTGAGCACCAAAGGCCATTGGCGCTGGAGCCTAGGTACCCAGCGCAGTATTGACAACAGCCAGCGCCACATTGCCAGCCTGCACTGGACCATTCCCCCAGCGGCCAGCGGGGCAGAGGCGGGCAGCACCACAGCAGCCAGTGCGCTTTACACCTTTAGCCTGCTGCAAGACCACCCCGGCAAGCGCAAAGCCCTCTTGCTACGCGCCTACACAGGGCTAGGGCCGTGGCTAACCCCTTTGCTCGGCCCCTTGGGGCAACCCGGTCTGCTACACGCCAGCACTTGGCTAGAGTATGAGCACCGACCTGGCAGCAGCACCTCTGGGCAACAACCCTCTGCCCTACGCGGTGCGTGGCAAATGCACTGGCAGCCCTATCCCCAGTCGCCCTGGACCGTCCAAGCGTGGTTACAGGCGCAAAACGATGTGCAAGGCTATAGCCCCCTGCTGGCTCACGGGCGTAAGCGCCGCCTACTCACCAGCTACCTCGCCTGGCAATACCAATGGCCCCAAGCATGGGCAGGTGGGCAGTGGAGCACCAGCCTCTACCACTCACGGCGCTGGAGCAATCTGCCTTTGTTTGCTTGGAACGATTACGGCATCAGCCTAGGATGGCAAAAAGCATGGTAAGCAGCAACCAAAACCCCAACCAAGACCAAGACCAAGACCACAGTCACCCACCTACCTACACCTACCGCCCTGTACAGCCTGCACGCGACAGGCTGGCCTTATGCCAGTTGTTTCACCAAGTTTTTCCGCATAGCCGCACCACTCCCACACTTTGGCGCTGGAAATACCAAGGCAGCCCCGCAGGAGGCACAGGCATCGTGGTGCAAGAGCCACGGCACCAGCACATCGTGGGGCACATCGGCGTTGTTTGGCTGCCTGGACTACAAAACGGCCAACCCCTTCTTATGGGGCAAGTCTGTGATGTCATGATTGCCCCCGAGCATCGCGCAGATATCGGTGCAAGCAGCATCTACCGACAGATGAATCACGCCTTGGCCGAGCACCTTCACACTAGCTACGGCACCAGCACGCCCTATTTATTTGGCTTTCCTGGCCGTGCGCCTGCCAATTTGGGCATACGCATTGGGGTTTATCGGCGGCTACAAGTGTGCAAGCAGTACCTGTACCCCTACCAACTGCCCCCTAGCAGCCAGCACGTGGAGAACAACACCTGGCACAGCCAGCTCCTTGATGTACAGCGCAGTGGCCACCCTGGTGGAGGGTTGAGCCATTTGCTCAACGCCATCTGGCACGCCGTGCAAACAGAACGGCACAATAGCACCGCCCACAGCAGCAGCACCGCCGCGCCCTTCATCGTCAAAAATGCCCAATACCTGCGCTGGCGTTACCTAGACCACCCCGCGCAGCGCCAAGCCTTGGCACGTGGGCATACGCCGCCCTACCATATCCACCTGCTCTGCCCTCCTGGGCAGCAGCACCCCATGGGCTGGCTGGTCACGCGCCAAAGCCCACAGGCCATCGTGGTTGATAGCTGCCTACCTCCTAGCCTGCCCATTGGCCAAGCCCTACAAGCCTTACCAGCACCTGCACCTGGGCAAAGCGGCTGGCACACCTGGCTCCCTGCCCCAGCGGGAGCCTCCCCCGGCTACAGCAGTGCAACGAACAGCGCTGTCCACGCCGTACATATCTTGGGCAGCAGCGCCCACAGCCAATGGCATAGCCCCACTTTTGAGCCTGGTGATACTGATGTGTTCTAGAGCGTGCTTACAGTGTTTATGGCTTCAGCGCAAATGCTAGGCCACTAGCCACTCACTAATCTTTTCTATGCCGCCGCAACCACCCCCAACGGCGCAACAGGCGATAAAGCAGCAACCCCGCTATCACTACCCCGTACAGCCAGACTTGGGCAAAGTCGTGCTTGCCTGCACGCATCCAATAAAAATGCAGCATCGCCAAAATGCCTGCGGCATATACCCAGCGGTGCAAAGCCTGCCAGCGCTTGCCGCCCAGTGTGCGCACCATGCGGGCGGGGGAGGTGGCGGCCAGCGCCAGTAGCACCAGCCAACACAGCAGCCCGAGGGTGATAAAGGGGCGCTGCACTGCGTCCTGCCACAGGGCAGCGGCGGTAAAGCCCAGCTCTAGCCAGGCATAGGCCAGCAGGTGCAGGCAGGCATAAGTAAAGGCCACTAGCCCCACCATGCGCCGAAAGCTGGCCAGTATCGGCAACCGTGCCAGCAGGCGCAGGGGAGTGATGGCCAGCGCCAAGCACAGAAAGCGCAGTGCCCATAGGCCGGTGCTGCGAATTAGCGCCTCTGCCGGGTTGGCTCCCAGGTTATTGCTCAAGGTTTGCACACACAAGACCGCCAGCGGCAGCAGGCACAGCAACAGCACCACCGGCTTGAGGTGGTGGTGGAGGCGTTTGCGCTTGGGGACTGGCATGGGGAGCTTGGGGGGCTGCTGTGCCGCAGCGTGCTCAAGCGTCAGTAGTAGCGCTGCAAGTCCATGCCGCTGTAGAGCTGGGCAACTTGCTCGGCATAGCCATTGAAAGGCAGAGTAGGGCGCTTAGGGGCAAGCAGGCCATCTTCGCCAATGCGTCGCTCGGTGGCCTGGCTCCAGCGGCGGTGGGGCACGTCGGGGTTGACGTTGGAATAAAAGCCGTACTCATGCGGTGCTGTCTGATTCCAAGCGGTAGCGGGCTGCTGCTCCTCCAGGCGAATCGCCACCAGCGATTTGGCGCTTTTGAAGCCGTATTTCCACGGCACCACCAAGCGCACGGGTGCGCCGTTTTGCCCAGGCAGCACCTGGCCATACATACCAAAGGCCAGCAGGCTCAGGGGGTGCATGGCCTCATCCAGGCGCAGCCCCTCGGTATAAGGCCATTGCAGTACGCGGCTGCGCAGGCCGGGCATGTGCTGGGCATCGGCCAGGGTTTCAAACTGCACATATTTGGCGCTGCCCAGAGGCTGTACTTTTTGGAGCAGGGCGGCCAGGGAGTAGCCCACCCAGGGAATCACCATCGACCAGCCCTCGACACAGCGCAGGCGGTAGATGCGCTCTTCCAGCGGAGCCAGGCGCAGCAGCTCTTCCAAGCCCAGGGTTTGGGGCTGGGCAACCAAGCCTTCGATGCGCACCGTCCAATCTGCCAGGGGCAGGCGGTGGGCGTTGCGGGCAGGCTCTTCTTTGCGCATCCCTAGCTCGTAGAAGTTGTTGTAGCCGCTGGCATCGGCAAAGGGCGTGGTTTTTTCTAGTGTGCTGCCACCAGCGATACGGCTGGGCTGGCCAGTCAGTGCCGCCAGCTTGCTACTGCCAGGCTGTGTTGCCCAGGCGCTAGGGCTGCTGCCCCAGGCTGCCCCCGCTGCTGCGGCCAGCCCGGCTTGTAGCCATTGGCGGCGGTTGGCGTAATGCTGGGGCGGGGTGATTTCGCTGGGCAGAGGCTGGTTCATGGCAAGTGTGGGCTTAGAGTTCCCCGTAGCTGTGCAGGCCGGACAGGAACATATTCACCCCCAGGAAGGCAAAGGTAGTAACAGCCAAGCCCACCAGCGCCCACCAGGCCGAGACTGTGCCGCGCAGCCCCTTCATTAGGCGCATATGCAGCCAAGCGGCATAGTTAAGCCAGACGATAAGTGCCCAGGTCTCTTTCGGATCCCAGCTCCAGTAGCCGCCCCAGGCTTCTGCTGCCCACAGAGCGCCCAGTACGGTGGCAATGGTGAAGAAGGCAAAGCCCACGGCAATGGATTTGTACATCACGCTGTCCAGAATCTCAAAGCTGGGCAGGCGGGCGGCAATGGGTTTGCGCACGGCCAAAATGCTGCCTACAACCAGCGCTGATATACCGAAGTACACCAGCCAGTAGCTGCTGCCACCGCTATGGTCTTGGCGGAAGGCCAAAGGCTCAAAGCACAGCGCCACGCCCAGCAACCACAGAGGGGCGAGTTTGTACCACTTGGTTTCAGTTGCTTGCTGCTTGATGAGATAGGCAAAAGCCACCATCGCTGCCAGGGCAAAAGTGCCGTAGCCGATAAAGTTGGCCGGAACGTGCAGCTTCATCCACCAGCTTTGCAGGGCGGGGATGAGGGGCTGAATCTCGTGCGCCTCGCGCACCAGGGTGTACCACAGCAAAAAGCCTACGGCGGCGCTGACCACCAGCATCACAAAGCTGCCCAGGGCGCGGGTGGCGTATTGCTCTTCGTAGTAGAGGTAGAACAGCGCCGTCATCCAGATAAACATGACGAACACTTCATACAGATTGCTGACCGGGATATGGCCAATATCGGGGCCGAGCAGATGGCTTTCGTACCAGCGCACCATGGTTCCCAGCAGCGCCAGGGTAATGGCCACCCAGGTGATGCCAGTGGCAATTGGGCCAAAGCTGCTTTGCTCAGACTTGGCAAACAGCGTGACCCAGTAGAACACTGTGGCCATAAAGCACAACATGCTCATCCACAAAATGGCCGATTGGCTGGAGAGCAAGTACTTCAGGCCAAACACCGTATCAGCACGGTCAATCTGTGCTGTACCGTCGGGCGCTTGGTAAAGCCAGATGGCCAGCAGCGACAGGCCAGCCACAGCCAGCATCAGCTTTTGCAGGGGTCGCCAGAACCAGCCCAGGCCGACTAAAGTAGGAATGGTGAGCAGCAAAATGCCTTTTTCGTAGCCATCCATGGCGTGGTTGTATTGCTGCAAGGCGTACAGGCCACCGGCTAATACCAAGGCGGCAAAAATCCAATCCATGATATTGCGGCGGGCAAAAAAGCCTTGGTGCAGATACACACTGGGCGCAGCGGCAACGGCAGGGGCTGGGGTGGATGCAGTATTCATACGTCAAACCTCTTTCGGTTCAGGGGCAATCGTCGGTGCGGGTGTGGGGGTGGCGGCAAGCAGTTGCTGGGCAAGCTGCTCAAACTCGCGGTCCACATCCAGCAGTTTGCGGTTGCAGGACATGGCCATCTGCGCTTGGCTGTGCTCGGCGGTGGCGGTAGGTGCCAGCCACACCCACAGGCGGCGGTCGCGCACATAGAGCATGGCAAACACGCCGATGATAAGAAACACGCAGCCCAAATAGACCACATTCTTGCCAGGGGCACGCGCCACCTGGAAGACGCTGGCCTGCACCTGTTCAAAATCTTGGAGCATAAAAACCATAGGCGCAGGGTAGAACTGGGCATCGCTCAGCGCTAACACGGCCTTTGTCATAAAGGCTTGGGTGGTGTCATCTTCGGTATCCAGTAAGGGAAGGCCATTGCTTTGGCGGCTAATTTGCGCCAGCTCTAACAAGGAGCCGCTAATCAGGCGCAGCAAAGTCTCGCCAATTTGCTCACGCGCCTCGGGCGGTACATTGGCCTCAATGAACTGGCCCACGCCTTGCAGGCCGCCATCGGGGGCTTGGCCGCTACCGGCAAACAGCTCCAGGGCGCGAACGGTCGATTGCAGCAGGTTGTGGTAAGCAGCCGACTCAGGGTTGCTATCAGGGCTGACCTTGCTGACATAGCGCTCAATGGCGGCCTGGCGCAGGCTGGGGTCGCTCAAGCCCTGGCGCAAGCGCACAAAGCCGTCCAGGCTGCCCTCATGGTCCACGGGCACGCGCAGATAGCGAAACGGCTCAGAAGACACTTCGCGCATCCCCAGCAGGTAAACCGGGCCTTCGCCCATATCCACCGGCAGCATGTAGTTGTGGTATTCAATGGCTTGCCCGGCCTGGTCGCGCAGCTTGTAGCCCACGCTAGGGCCGATGTTGCGCAGTTTTTTCTCGGTGGCGGTTTTATGCCCAGCGCCCAAGCGCGACTCAATGGCGTTGCGCAAATCCACTTTGCGCACATCTACGGCGCTGCTACTGCCTACTGGCTCGGTATTGCTGAAGTTCTCAACATTGATAGTGCGCAGCTCGGTAAATTCCAGTGCCATGCGCTCGTCGGGCTGGCCGTTGCCTAGCTTGCGGGTAAAGGTGGTGGATTCGCCAATCACCCCTTCCACCTCCATGCTTTGGCCGCTGCTTTGGAAGGGTTGGGCGCTGAGTTTGACGCGTGAGCCGCCATCGTCAAAGCTGGATTGGTAAATTTCCACGCCCTTGTAGCTGGCGGGGTGGTTGACCTCGATGCGCTTGGGCGTGGTTTCGCCGGTTGCTAAATCGTGAATCAGTACCTCGCTGGCAAACAGCTTGGGCATTCCGGTGCTGTAGTACTCGACGATGAATTTTTTCAGCTCTACAGAAAATGGCAGCGGTTGCAGCAACATGCCGTCCGACTGGCTGAGTAAGGCCGTGCTGGCCTGTGTCCCCTCGGCGACAAACAGGTTGCCGCGATAGGTGGGGTTGCTCATAGACAGGCGGTGCTGGTCAGGCACATCTGAAATGCGGCCACCGCCCACATAGGGGGTTTTGCCGCCCATCCACATCTGGGCGCGGACAATCAAATCGCCATCGAGTAGGCCGCCAATGCAAATGAGCACAATGGCCGTGTGCGCAGCGATATAGCCCAGCTTGTTAGCTGCGCCTGCCTTGGCGGCCACCATATAGCCCTTGCCATTGGCGGTGTCGCGCTCTTGCATCTTTACGCGCCAGCCGCGTTGCGCCAGCCCTTGGCCAATGCGTTGAGCGGCAGCTTGTGGGGCTTCAGCCAGAGTGTTTTGCGCTTTGTGGCCAAAGGCGCTGAGGCTTTTCTCGCGGATGTCTTCCTTAAAGTTGCGCAAATCGGCCAGGTATTTGGGCGTGTGGCGCATCAGGCACAGGCTGGTGCTGACCACCAGAAACGCCAAAATCAGCAAAAACCACCAGGCGCTGTAGACGGCGTTGAGCTTGAGCGCCAAAAACAGCTCTGACCAAAAGGGACCGAACTGGTTGACGTAGTTATTCACCGGCTCGTGCTGCTGAATCACCGTGCCAATGACAGAGGCAATGCAAATCACCGTAAGCAAGGCAATGGCAAAGCGCATGGAGGCCAGCAGCTCTAAAAAATTACGCCAGCGCAAAGAAAAATCTGACATGAAATAAGCACAGAAAAAAAGGGCAAAACACCGGGCACTCGCCAATAGCTGTACACAAGCGCAAAAACAAAAGCGGTACCACCGTATCACGATGGCACCGCCAAATAGGGTGTACAAGCGCTAGGAAAGTTCCCCCAAGCCAGCCAGCACAACGGGCTGGAGGGCGCTATTTAACGCAGGCCAGCAATGTAATCAGCCAAGGCTTTGACTTCTTTATCGTTGAGCTTGGCGGCTACGTCACGCATTTCGGTGTTGTGGCGGCTGCCATCACGAAAGGCGTTGAGCTGCTTGGCCGTGTACTGCGCGTGTTGGCCACCCAAGCGGGGGTATTGGGCAGGAATGCCTGCACCGTTGGGGCTGTGGCAGCCTGCGCAAGCGGCAATATTGCGCTCTTGGATGCCGCCGCGATAAATACGCTCGCCCAAATCGACCAGCTCTTTATCGGTGGAAAAGCCGGTGTCAGCCTTTTGCTGCCCTAGCCAGGCGGCGATGTTGACCATCTCTTCCTCAGAGAGCATGGTGGCAAAGCCCTTCATGATGGGGTCAACGCGCTTGTCGTCCTTGAACTCTTTGAGCTGTTTGACCAAGTAGGCAGGGTGTTGTTGAGCCAACACCGGGTTTTCTGCCAGGGTGGATTTACCGGCCTCGCCGTGGCAAGCCACACACACAGCGGCGTAGCTGGCCTGGCCTTTGGCCAAATCAGGGCCGGGGGAGGAGTCCGCAGCAGCGGCAGAAAAGGCGGGCGCTGCCACGGCGGCAGTCATCAGCAAAGAGGCAAGCAACTTCATAATCGGTGGTATCTGGTTATGTCCGCAAAAAACCAGCAGATTCTACAATGAGGCTCTCCTTATTCCTAATAGCGCCATGACCGCCCAGACTTCCAGCCCCGCTTTGGGGCAAAAAAACATCAGTATCGACCCCAAGCAGGCTTTGGGCTGGATGCACACCGCCCGCTTTTTTACCACTGCGGCGCAATTGCACCAACTGCCCGAGGTCTCGGTCCCTGAGATTGCCTTTGTCGGTCGCTCCAACGCGGGTAAATCCACCGCCATCAATACCTTAACGCAGCAAAAGCAATTGGCTTTTGCCTCAAAAAAGCCGGGGCGCACCCAGCACATCAACCTGTTTGCCCTAGGTCGGCAGGGCGAAACCGATGCTGTACTGGCCGATTTGCCCGGCTACGGCTATGCCGCCGTCTCGCGCACCGACAAAGAGCGCTGGCAACGCGTGATGCTCAACTATTTAATGCAGCGCCCCAGCCTATCCGCCGTGGTGCTGCTGTGCGACCCGCGCCTGGGTCTGACGGAGCTGGACGAGGCCTTGCTACACGCCATTCGCCCCCGTGTGGAGCAGGGCTTGCAGTTTTTGGTGCTGCTGACCAAGGCCGACAAGCTCAACCGCGCCGAGCAGGCCAAGGCGCTGTCCATCATGCGCTTGAATGCGGGCGGGGGCGAGGTTCGGCTGTTCTCTGCCCTGAAAAAGCAGGGCGTGGACGATGTGGCGCAACTGCTATGGCATTGGTGCCATCCAGCCGTACCGAACAACGGCAACGGCAACACCCTAGAAGCGCCCCCCACCCTGCCCCCCACAGCGCCAGGCTTGTAGCGCGTGGCTACGCGCAGCGGCAATGGCTTGACCCACGGCTTTGCCCTGCGCCCCGCTAGCTTGGGCTTGCGCCGCAATGCGGGCGGTATCTACGGCCAGCACCGCCTCTAAGGCTTGGCTTAGGTAGGGGCGCTGGGGGTAGGCGCTGCCCTCTAGCCCCAAGCGGCCACGGGCATCGCACTCGCAGGCCAGCAGTACCTGGGCAAAGCGCTGGGGTTTGCGGATGGCATCGCAGCGCTCCAGCAGGCGCAGCAAGGCAGCGGGGCGCAAGTCTAGGCTGCGATGCAGGTTGCCGTGCTCGTAGGCCACTACCTCGGCCAGCTCTTTGCAGTCGTTGGGCACGCGCCAGCGCTCGCTGAGTTGGCGCACCAGTTTGGCGCTGCGCTGCTCGTGGCCGATGTGGCGGGGCAGTATCTCCTGGGGGGTTGTGCCCTTGCCTAGGTCATGCCCCAGGCAGGCGTAGCGCACGGGCAGGGGGGCGGCCAATTGCGCAGCCATGTCCAGCACCATCATGGCGTGGATGCCGGTATCGATTTCGGGATGGTATTGGGCGCGTTGGGGAATGCCCCACAGGCGCTCTAGCTCGGGCAGGAGCACGGCCAAAGCGCCGCAAGCTCGCAAGACCTCAAACATGCGCGAGGGCTTGGCCGCCATCAAGCCCCGGCTGATTTCCTGCCAAATACGCTCGGCCACCAGGTGCGCCACTTCGCCAGCGGCCACCATGTCTTGCAGCAAGGCCAAGGTTTCAGGCGCAATGGAAAATTGCGGAAAACGCGCCGCAAAACGCGCCAAGCGCAAGATGCGCACCGGGTCTTCCCGAAAGGCATCGCTCACATGGCGCAGCACGCCAGCGCGTAGGTCGGCCAGGCCGCCGTAGGGGTCGATGACTTGGGCGGCTTGGCCATCCCAGTCGGGCGGGGCGGCCATGGCGTTGATGGTGAGGTCGCGCCGCACCAAGTCTTCTTCTAGGGTGACATCGGCGCTGGCGTACACGGTAAAGCCTTGGTAGCCCTGCCCACTTTTGCGCTCGGTACGCGCTAGGGCGTATTCCTCGTGGGTTTGCGGGTGCAGAAACACCGGAAAATCACGCCCCACTGGGGTAAAGCCATGCGCGGCCATGGCCTGGGGGGTTGCGCCGACCACCAGCCAATCGGTGTCGTGTACGGGCTGGCCGAGTAGGCGGTCGCGCACCGCACCACCGACTTGATAGGTCTGGAGTGGCTGCATTACGCCTGCCCCAGCAGTCTATTGACAAGCCCACGCAGCGCCGCCGCTACGGCTTGCTGGCGCACGGCGGCGCGGTCTCCGGCCAGGTGCAGGCATTGGCTATTGACTTGCCCGGCAATACTCCAGCCTAGCCACACCGTGCCCACTGGTTTTTGTGGGCTGCCGCCACCAGGCCCGGCAATGCCGGTAGTAGCCACGGCCACCGCCACACCGGCCTGCTGCGCCGCGCCTTGCGCCATGGCGCGTACAACCGGTTCGCTGACAGCGCCATGCGCCGCCAGCAGTGCAGGGGCAACGCCTAGCATCTGGGTTTTTGCTGCGTTGGCGTAGGTAACAAAGCCGCGTTCAAACCAGGCACTGCTGCCTGCTATATCAGTGCAGGCGGCGGCAATCAGGCCGCCGGTGCAGCTTTCTGCACTGGCTAGCTGCCAGCGGCGCATCAGCAGGGCTTGCGCTAAGGCGGCAAGCTCTTGGGGCTGTAGAGGGGGGTGCATCATCTTCGTTCTTTTCTTTTCATTTTCCTAGCCTAGCCAGCCCCATTGGCGCAGCACGGCCAGTACCAGCAGGGTGCAAAAGGCGGCTACCAAGTCATCCCACATGATGCCCCAGCCGCCGCGCCAGCCCTGGCCTTTGAAGCATTGGTCCGCCCAGCGCACGGGTTGGGGCTTGGCCGCATCAAAAAACCGGAATAAGGCAAACGCAATGAACTGCCCTGACCCGCTGGCCGGCATCAGCAGCCACAGCACCAGCCAGATGGCGACCACCTCATCCCACACCACCGCGCCTGGGTCGGCAATGCCTAGGTTACGGGCAGTAACCGTACATGCCCACCAGCCCAGGGGGATGGAAGCCGCAATCACATAGCCGATTTGCGCCACATCCAGCCAAGGCTGCAATACCCAGACATACACCGCCCACCCCCACAGCGTGCCAAATGTGCCCGGTGCCCAAGGAGCCAAGCCACTACCGCCGCCCAGCGCCACCAAATGGGCAGGGTGGGCGAGTAAAAAGCGCAGGCTCAAGCGCGGCGGCGCAGGCGCAGACGTAGGAGGCGGGGCGCTGCTTGTGCTGTGTGCATTGGCTTGAGGGCTGGCATCGGCACTGGCGCTGGTGTTGGCGGCATGGCTATCGGTGGTGATGAGGTGTTTAATCTCCACATCCTCCACATCAGGCGCGGTGGAGCGTGAGGGGGACGGCTTGTTCATCGAAAACAAACTCCGGTTGGAAACCTCCCCCTTCAGGGGGATAATCTGGTTACGGGAGAGGGGTAACCTCTTTTAAGCCTTTTCGCCCGGTTACGGGTGCGGATTGAAACATAGTGCCTAACTGCTAACTGCTAACTGCTAACTGCTAACTAAAGTGGTTAAAGCTGCTGACCCAGCGCGGCGGCTGTAGCAAATCACCCTCGGGCGAGCGCAAGCGCAGGCCAGGCTCGGCCTCAATTTGGCCGATGCGGCTAACCGGGGTGGCGCAGCTTTGCGCCGCTTGCAGCACCGCCGCCCGCTGGCTGGGTGCGGCGGTAAAGCACAGCTCATAGTCATCGCCACCGCTGAGGGTGCAAATATCAACACGGCTGGTTGCCAACATCCGCATTTGCGGGTGCTGCGCGGCTTTGAGCAGGCTGCGCGTTACTTGCAGCTCTAGGCAAGCACCTACGCGACTTGCAACCAGGATGTGACCGAGGTCGCCCATCAGGCCATCACTCAAGTCAATGGCACTGTTGGCAATGCCGCGCAGCGCTTGGCCTAGCTCTACACGGGGCGTAGGCTGCTCTAGGCGCTGACGGGCTTGGCTCAACACCCGCGCAGGCAGCACGTGCTGGCGCAGCAATGCCTCTAGCGCTAAACGCGCATCGCCCAAATGGCCGCTGACCCAAATATCATCGCCCACCTGCGCTTGGCTGCGCAGCAGCGCCTGGCCTTGCGGCACTTCGCCAAAAACGGTGATGCAGATGCTCAACGGGCCTTGGATGGTGTCGCCGCCAATCAGCTCGCAGTCATGCGCATCGGCCAGGGCAAACAGCCCTTTGCTAAAGGCTTGACACCAGGCGGCGCTGGCTTTGGGCATGGCAATGGCTAGGGTAAAAGCCAAAGGCTTGGCACCACACGCCGCCAAGTCTGAGAGGTTGACCGCCAATGCCTTATGCCCCAGCAACTGGGGCGCAACATCGGGGAAGAAGTGCCGGTCTTGCAGCAGCATGTCGCTGGAGACGGCCAACTGCATTCCTGGGCGCGGAGCCAGCAGGGCGCAATCGTCTCCCACGCCTAAGGGGCTGCGCTTGGTGGGGCGCTGGAAAAAGCGGCGAATAAGGGCAAACTCACCCCGTGTCTGGGTCATGGTAGGCAGGGCTGGCAAGAGCGCGGAACAGTAAAGCCCTGATATTAACTGGCTAAGCTGCCTAGGCAGCAAAGCCCCCATTGCTGCGCCCCGGCATTGCATCACCATTGACGTAGAAACCGTTCAAACCCCAGCGCTCAGGCACTGGGGGCGTGAGCGTCCTTCTAGGGCAAGAAAAAGCTGCGCGGCTTTTGGCGCAGGAGCTGGCGAATAGCAGCATAAATGCGCGAGCGCTCCACGCTATTGATATTGTGGGCACGCAGCGCCATACGAAAGGCCATGTAAAAACTCACACTCACATTCAGCGCACCGTTGATGGGCAATAGCGCCAAAGCCCACCAAAACACGGGCTGCATCAACACCTCCAGCCCCAGCGTGGCCGTGGCTGCCCCAATTTGCCCGGAAGACAGGGTCACGTGGCGCACTTCCAGCCCCAGGCCAAAAAAAGCGGCAATCGCCGGGGTTAGCCCCAGCATCATCCCCAGCGAGATATTGGCGGCAAAGCCCGAGATATTGGCACGCCAAAAATCCCCCCAGCGCTTGGCCCTTTGCTTGCCCAGCCAGCGCGTAAAACCAGGGTTGTAGCGAATGGCCGAATGCAGTTGGCGCAGCACAAACCAGTTTTCGACCCAGCCAGCAATCAAGCTGCTGGCAAACAGCAGCACCCCGGTATAAGCGGCAAACAGGGCTGAGGGGCCGAGCAGGTGCAAACTCTCTAGGGTATGCAGCGCCTGCTGCTCATCGAGCAGGGGCTGGCCGCTGCTGCCGTACTGCGCCCACAGCCAAGCGAGCAGCAGCGCCGCCGGAAATACCACCAGCACATTGCCCAAAATAGCCGCCACCTGGGTGCGCACTAGGCTAGCGACCTCGTCGGCAAAAGCGCTCAAAGAGCCTGCGCTGTCTTGGCTTGACTGCACATCTTTGAGCTTGGCGGCCATGGCCGGCGCAGTCATTGCAGGCTGCTTGGTGGCGACGGTTAAATGCAGTAGCTGAATCAGTACAAAGCTGATGGAGTAATTCACCCCCGCCCAAAACCCGCCCCAAAAGGCAGAAAACGCCAGCGCCGCAAGGCTGAATTTGAGCAGCGTTGTCACCGACATGAGTAGCCCGCCCCCGGCGGCGCGGCGCACCATTTGCAGGTACTCGGCGCGGGTGTGGCTGATGTAGTGCTCCCCCGTCTCGGCGCTGCGCTCGGTCACTTTGGCCGCTAGCAGCGAGGTGTTGGTATTCCACAAATGGCGCAGGCTGCGCCGGTCGCGCCCTACGCTCACAAAACCGGCCAGCAGGCGGGCGGCCTCTTGCTCTGGGTGCTCGCTGCCTAGGCACGATAGCAGTTGGCGCATCCGCACAATACGCGCACGCACTTGGCGCACGCGAAACACCAGCCCCACCGAAATACCCTCCGCCGCAAAATGCTGGTACACCGTGCCAATGGCGGCGCGGCAAGCGTCTAGGCGCTCGCGCAGGCGCTGCTCGGCGGCCTCTAGGCGCTCGGGGGTGCGCAGGCCGTGCAGCACTTCAACGCGCAGGTTCTCTACGTCTTGAATCAGGGCGTGAAAGGGCTGCTGCTCGCGTGCCTGCTCGCTCATGCGCAGGCGCAGCTCGGGGGTAAAGCCGTTGGCTAGGATTTGACCGGCGCAGTACGTCAGCGCACCGAGCAAGGCGTGCTGCCAAAAGCCTGCGCCTTGGCTGTTGGCGGGGGTGAGTAGATCGGCTAGGCGTTGCAGCAGCGCCTCGGGCAGGGCGTTGAGCCAGCGAGCATCAAACTCCTCGGGCATGGCGATGGAGAACAGCTCTGCCGCATCAATCGTCTCAGGCGTGCCCGGTAGCAGCTTTAGGCGCAGGCGCTCGGCAACCTCGGTAGCCATGGCGGTGCGCTGGGCAAAGCCAAAATCGGCCAGCAAGGTGGTGATATCGACGGTTTGAGTAAAGCGCTGCCACCACAGTTGCAGGCGCAGGCGCAGTGCCTCGTCGGCCTCAATGGCGGCCACCAACGCCTCTGCCTTGGCAATGGCCACCTCTACCGAAGGGGCTGATGCCCGCAGCCATTGCAAGGTGTGAATCAGCCACAGATGGCGCTCGGCCAAATCGGCGTGGGGGTCTAACTCAGCCAGCAGGCGCGGCAAGTCGTAAGGGGAGTGGGGCATACAGTGCTATCGCTCAATGGCTAATGGTGGTGTTATTGCCCAATTGCGTCGGTTGCGGCTAGCCAACGGCTCAGGACATGGAGGGCTGATGGGCGCGACCCAGGGGCGGGCGCTCCATCGGCACACTTGGAGTCCTTTTTTAATGCAAAGTTTGCGGGCCGACGTGAATAAATCCCTCCAGCCCCGCATATTGCGCTGCTAGGGCGTGGGCATCAAGGGTAAATGTAACAACGGGGCAGACAAAGACTTGGCAAATTTCTGTCATGCCCAAAAAATGGCCTTGCATCTGCCCGGTGGGGGTTGCCAGCTCGCAGGCGCTGGTATAAGTGTGGCTATCCCCCGGCCGTAAAACGGGCTGGGTGCCGACAATGCCTAGGCCGCGCACCTCTTGCACATGCTGCTGGCTATCGGTAACGACCCAGTGGCGGGCAATCACCTGGGCAACGCGCTGACCCTGGTTGGTGATGGTGATGGTGTAGGCAAAACGATAGCGCCCGCCCGCAGGGTTGGATTGTTGGGGCAGGTAGTGGGCGTGTACGTTGACCGCGAGGGGGTTATCCGTAATATGGAGGTCGTATGCCATGGGGGCGAATATAACCGCTGCGTGCGCCTAAGCGTGGTCGGCCTATACGGCGCGAATGGGGTGGGTGCAAAAAAGACAGCCCTCGCTTGCACAAAGGCTGCCATAAAAAAGCAAACTAATTCACACAACCACAGCATCCCACCCCCAGGCTGATAGCCCAGGCACAAGGCCAAGGCCAAGGCAGTCAGCCAGGCGGGGGTGAGACCTTGAGGCTGTCCGGTTAGCGCAGCAGGCTTAGCACGTTTTGGGACAGCTGGTTAGCTTGTGCCACCATAGACGTGCCGGCTTGTTGCAGGATTTGCGACCGGCTCA
>JAHAYB010000085.1 GCA_018384835.1 Comamonas sp. | reverse complement strand
CCTGCAACTGGGCATCCGCCACGCTTTCTAATGACAAGCTGGGTTTAGCCCAGTTGGTTTGAAAGTCAAAAAAGCCAGCCTCCAACGGGCTGGCTTTTTTTGTGGCTGGATTTATTACACTCGGGAACTATTCCGCCTTTTGATTTAGCTTTTTTTTAGCCTGCTTCCCCCGCCATGAACCAAGTCCCAGCCCTCAATCAACTCAAGCAATACACCACGGTTGTCGCCGATACCGGCAATTTCGCGCAATTGGCGCAGTATCAACCACAGGATGCCACCACCAATCCCTCGCTGATTTTGAAAGCCGTTCAGCAGCCCGAGTACGCGCCGCTTCTGCAAGATATTGTTCAGCGCTTTTCCAATGCCGACATCAATGAATGGATGGATCGCCTACTCGTGCGCTTTGGCTGTGAAATTTTGGCCGTCGTGCCCGGGCGCGTCTCTACCGAGGTGGACGCTCGCCTGTCTTTTGATAGCGCCGCGACCGTCACCCGCGCCCAGCGCCTCATTGAGCTATACCAAGGCGCTGGCGTGCCAGTTGAGCGCGTACTTATCAAAATTGCCGCTACTTGGGAGGGCATCCAAGCCGCTCGCCAATTGGAGGCGCAAGGTATTCATACGAACTTAACGCTGCTGTTTTCCAAGGTGCAGGCCGTGGCTTGCGCGGATGCCAAAGTCAAGCTGATTTCGCCTTTTGTGGGGCGCATTTACGACTGGTACAAAAAGCAAGCCGGTAGCCGTTGGGACGAATCCGCCATGAGCGGCGCAAACGATCCGGGCGTGTGCTCAGTGCGTGAGATTTATCACTACTTCAAGCACTTTGGCATTGCCACCGAGGTCATGGGCGCAAGTTTTCGCAACACGGGGCAGATTCTGGCGTTGGCAGGCTGCGACCTGCTGACCATCTCGCCCGAGCTGCTCAGTGAGCTGGAAAGCAGCAACGCTCCCGTTACCCAAGCACTGAACGCAGAAGCCGCCCGAAGCCATCCGCAAGAAGCGCTGCATTACGACGAAGCCCGTTTTCGCTTTGCGCTGAATGAAGACGCAATGGCCACCGAAAAGCTGGCCGAAGGCATCCGCGCCTTTACTGCGGATACCTTGAAGCTGGAAGCCTTGCTGCGCCAATCTTCTGCGCTTTGATTCATGATCGACCACACCCCTGCTTGGGCAGCTTTGGCCGAGCATCACGCTCAAGAGATCGCCGAGTTCGATTTGCTCCAAGCGTTTAACGCCGAGTCACAGCGCTTAGATCAACTGAGCCAACAAGCGCCTTATGTGTATGCCGACCTATCCAAAAACCGCTGGACAGCGCACACCGAAACCCTTCTTCAAGCCCTAGCCGAGCAAAGCCAGTGGGCGGGTCTGCGCCACGACATGCTGGAGGGCAAGGCTATCAACACCACCGAGGGACGCGCCGTTATGCACTGGCTGCTGCGTATGCCGCCCGATGCGGGGCAATTGCGCCAGCATTCGGCGGTGCGTCAGTGGTCACCCGCTATGTGGCAGACCTTGGAGCGCACCCACGAAACCCTCTCCACCATGCTGGCGCTGGCCGAGCGGGTACGCGCCCAGCGCCACATTACCGATGTGGTCAACATCGGCATTGGCGGCTCGCACTTGGGGCCTGAAGTGGTCGTGCAGGGGCTGGAAGATTGGGTCGATGCGGGTAAGCGCTTTCACTTTGTCTCCAACGTTGATGGGCATGAGCTGGGGCATGTGCTGCGTCAGGTGCGGCCTGAATCGACGCTGTTTTTAATTGCCTCCAAATCCTTTACCACGGCGGAAACCATGCTCAACGCTCACTCGGCGCGGCAGTGGTTTTTGCGTCAAGGCGGATGTTTAGAACCGACTCACCCCGTCTCTGTGGCCGAGCACTTTGTGGCGCTCACCAGCAACACCGCTGCGGCTAAGGCGTTTGGTATCAGTCAATGCCTATCGTTTGCCGACTGGGTGGGAGGGCGTTTTTCGCTGTGGTCGGCCATCGGTTTGCCGATCGCGATTGCTATCGGGCAGGCGCATTTCCGCGATTTGCTGGCGGGGGCGCACGCGATGGATGCACATTTTTTCAGCAGCCCGCCCGCGCAAAATCTGCCGCTGCGCTTGGCGCTGCTTGATATTTGGTATCGCAATTTTTGTGGATTTGGCAGCCGCTGCATTGCGCCCTATAGCCACGGACTGCGCCGCTTGGCCGCTTACCTACAGCAGCTAGAAATGGAGAGCAACGGCAAAAGCGTCACCCGCCAAGGCCAAGCGCTGACCATGCCCACCGCGCCCATCGTCTGGGGCGAGCCGGGAACCAACGGACAGCACGCCTTTTTCCAACTGCTGCACCAAGGCCAAGAGGTGATTCCGGTGGAATTTATCGTGGCGCGCGATGGCGGAAAGCATTTAGGGGCGCATCAGCATAGTTTGGTGATTAACGCCATTGCTCAGGCACAGGCGCTCATGTTGGGGCGCAGCGGCGAAGGCGCTTTCAAAGACTGCCCGGGCAATCGCCCCAGTAGCTTTTTATTGTTGGAGCAGTTCAACCCGCTATCGGTAGGGGCGCTGATTGCGCTGTACGAACACCGCGTTTTTAGCGCCGGTGCGGTCTGGGGCATCAACAGCTTTGACCAGTGGGGTGTAGAACTAGGCAAGTGCCTAGCCGAGCAACTACGCCAGCGCGAAGACAGCGGCGACTGGGCAGGCGTGGATGCCTCCACCTTGGATTTAATGCACCGCCTCGGGCCTGCCGCTTTCTAAGACAATCCCACCATGCTGCAATTTGAACTACTTACCACCGACCCCTCCAGCCACGCCCGCCGTGGCCGCCTGACGCTCAACCACGGCCAGGTGCAAACCCCCATTTTTATGCCCGTGGGCACTTACGGCACCGTCAAAGGCGTAATGCCGCGCAGCCTAGAAGAAATGGGCGCACAAATCATTCTGGGCAACACCTTTCACCTGTGGATGCGCCCGGGGCTGGACATCATGCAAAGCTTTGGCGGTCTGCATGGTTTTGAAAAATGGAACAAACCCATCCTCACCGACTCGGGCGGCTTTCAGGTTTGGAGCCTGGGGGCGATGCGCAAAATCACCGAAGAAGGCGTGCATTTTCAAAGCCCGGTCAATGGCGACAAGCTGTTTATGTCGCCCGAGGTGAGTATGCAGATTCAAACCGTGCTGAACTCTGACATCGTTATGCAGTTGGACGAATGCACGCCGTATGAAACCAACGGCCAGCGCACCACCGAGGACGAAGCGCGTCAAAGCATGGAGATGAGCCTGCGCTGGGCGCGTCGTAGTCAGGATGAATTTCACCGCCTGAACAACCCCAACGCCTTGTTTGGCATTGTGCAGGGCGGCATGTTCCCCCATCTGCGCCAGGAATCGCTGGAAGCACTGGTGGCGATGGACTTCCCCGGCTACGCCGTGGGCGGTGTCTCGGTGGGCGAGCCCAAGGAGGAAATGCTGCAAATCATGGCGCACACCCCCCACCGCCTGCCCGCGCACAAGCCGCGTTACCTCATGGGCGTGGGCACACCGGAAGACCTGGTAGAGGGCGTGGCCTGTGGCGTAGATATGTTTGATTGCGTCATGCCTACGCGCAACGCCCGCAACGGCACGGTATTTACCCGCTATGGCGATTTGAAGCTGCGCAATGCCCGCCATAAAACCGACCACCAACCGCTAGACCCCAGTTGCACCTGCCACGCCTGCGCAGGTGTGGAGGGCGTTAGCTGGAATGATGGTGGCCGGGGCGGCTTTAGCCGCGCCTATCTGCACCACCTAGACCGCTGTGGCGAGATGCTCGGCCCCATGCTCACCACCATCCACAACCTGCATTACTACCTGAATTTGATGCAAGACATCCGCAACGCGCTAGATGCGGGGCAGTTTGCCCAGTTCCGCGCCCAGTTCAAGGCTGATAGAGCGCGGGGCGTATAGCCTTCGTATAAGCCCATGTTTAGCAGCTCGGCCACCAGAAAAAGGAGCACACGATGAGCACCCCATTCTTGCCAGAACACATCCTGCGCGATGTGGCCGATGCACTTATTTTTATTGATACCAGCGGCATCATCCGCGCCTGGAATCCAGCGGCAGAAGCGCTATTTGGCTTTAGCGCCGCAGAGGCTATGGGGCAAAACGTGTACCTCATCATCCCCGAGCATTTACGCGCTGCTCATGACCGTGGCTTTCTACGCGCTATGGAAAAAGGTCGGTGCAGCCGCCCCGCAGAGGTGCGCACCACGCGCAGCCTGCACAAAGACGGGCGCAAGCTGTATGTGGAGATGAGCTTTAGCGTCGTCACCGATGGCGAAGGCGAGGTGCTAGGTTCCGCCGCCATGGCGCGTGATGCCACAGAGCGCTATCTGGCGGAACGCGCCAAACGCGCTACTGCCACTGCTGCTGCCCCTCAGCAGGCGGAAGGCGCATCAGGCGCTGCGTAGCGGGTCATCCGCCGACGCAGCGGAGTCAGCGGGGCGCTGTATCAGCTCAATTTTGTAGCCGTCTGGGTCGGTAACAAAGGCAATCACGGTGCTGCCGCCTTGCACCGGGCCGGGTTCGCGGCTGATGGTGCCACCCGCTGCGCGAATGGTGTCGCAAGCGGCATAGGCATCTGTTACGCCTAGGGCAATGTGGCCATAGGCGTTGCCGTGGTCGTAGTGCTCAGTGCCCCAGTTGTAGGTCAGCTCTAACTCAGCCTGGGCGGGGTTGCCGCCCTCAAAGCCCAAAAATGCCAGCGAATACTGGTACTGCGGGTTTTCAGTGGTGCGCAGCAGTTGCATTCCCAGTACCTGGGTATAGAAATCAATTGAGCGCTGCAAATTGCCAACGCGCAGCATGGTGTGTAGAAATTGCATACCTTATCCCCTAAACCTAAACTTAAACCCGGAAAAAGCCCACCGCTTGGTTCAAGCGCTGCGCCTGCTCTGTCAGGGCGGCAGCGGCGGCGGAAGACTCTTCTACCAAGGCGGCGTTTTGCTGCGTCATGCCATCAAACTGGCTAATGGACTGGTTGATTTGCGCAATGCCGGAGCGTTGCTCGGCAGAGGAGGCGGACATCTCGCCCATCAAGTCGCGGATGCGGCCTACATTGCTCACCAGCTCTTGGATACTGGTGCCCGCTTGCGCTACCTGGGTAGAGCCACTTTCCACCTCCTCTACCGAGGTGGCGATAAGCTGGCGAATCTCTTTCGCCGCATCTGCGCTGCGCCCTGCCAGGGCGCGTACCTCAGAGGCCACTACGGCAAAACCCCGGCCTTGCTCACCAGCGCGGGCCGCCTCCACTGCTGCGTTCAGCGCCAAGATATTGGTTTGAAAGGCAATGCCATCAATCACCCCAATGATGTCGGCAATGCGCCGCGAGCTAGTGGTAATGCGCTCCATGCTGCTGACCACTTCCGTGACCACTGCGCCGCCCTCTGAGGCCGCTTGCGCCGCTTGGCTCACCATTTGATTGGCCTGCGCCGCCGTCTCTGCCGCTTGGGAGACGGTGGCCAGCATTTGCTCCATGCTTGCAGTGGTCAGTTGCAGGCTCGATGCCGTCTGCTCTGTGCGCACCGACAGGTCATAACTGCCGCTGGCAATCTCGCCCGAGGCATCTGCCACTGAGGCAATGCCCGAGCGCACCTCGCCCACAATGTTGCGCAAGTTGCCCGCCATCTCTGACAGGCTGCGCAGTAGCGCCCCAAACTCATCTTGGCGGGCGCTGTCAATGCGCTGGGTTAAGTCGCCTTTGCCAATTACTGCCGTTACCTGCACCACCTGCTGCAAGGGTTGGGTGATGGAACGCACCAGCACTGCCGTCAGCCCCACGCCCAGCAGCATGACCAGCACCGTAGCGGCCATGCCTAGCCAAACCACTTGCTGCTTGGCGGCATTGGCCTGCTGCAAGGCGCTGTCGCGTTGCTCTTTTTGTACTTTGACGAAGGCTTGCACCTCGCGCAGATAGGCATCAAACACGGGCATTAGCTCTTGCTGCACCAGCTCTTGTGTGCGGCCTTGGGCGCGAGCTTCGGGGATTTTTTTGAGCCGCTCTAGCACCGCTTGTCGCGCTTTACCCACTTGCTGTAAGGCTGCCTGGTCCATGGCGGATTGCGCTTGGGCATTTACGCGGTTTTGCACTACGGTGGTTTCATCACGCCCAACTTCTTGGCGGTCCATGAAGAATTTAGACACATCGGCATCCGCACTCAAAATACCAGCCAGGGTGCGGTCGATATTGGTTGACACTAGGCCATACCATTGTGTTGCATCGCTAATGGCCTGCTCATGTGCCAGCACCCGCTGGTTCGCCTGCTCGGTCACATCGCCAATGCGCGTTTGGGTAATCACGGCTACAGCCAGCATCAAGGCCAGCAACCCCATCACAATGCCCCACAACTTATGGGAAACCTTCAAATTGTCCAGATACAGCATATTTAGTGACCTCTTCTTGCTTCGTTTGGTATATGTCCCCACATTTTTTGCAGGAGAAATTCATTCCCATTAAAGGAATATGCTAGCCTCAACAAGGCTATGAAGTTAACACCTCGTGCACATCAAGAAAGAAAAATGTATGTGCTTCTGGCGTTTTCCCCTAGCCCACAAGCCATCTAGCAGTAGTGACTTACCCTATTATTTGTTGTCAGCCCGACGAACTAAAGGGTTTGAACAGTGTTAACTTACACCCTATAACATCCAACCCCCCGATAAGCGCGCGGGCCGCCGCCCGCGGAGGCCAAAGAGCCGCGGCCGGCCGCGCGAGCCGGG
>JAHAYB010000083.1 GCA_018384835.1 Comamonas sp. | reverse complement strand
GCTGGCAAGAGCGCGGTCTGCGTGGCCTGCTCGCTAGCGTGGGGCTGGGGCTGGTGGCGGCGGCCAGTATGCTCAGTAAGTATTACAGCGGGGTGTTTTTGACGGGGCTGCTCGCCCCTATTTTTATGCACCGCATGGGGCGGGCTTGGCTGGCGACGCTGCGCCCTTATGTGGCGCTGCTGGTGTTTGGTGCGGCTTTGGCTCCGCATATTTGGTGGAACGCCCAGCATGATTGGGCGGCGCTGGCTTATGCCTTTAGCCAGGGCGGGGGCAAAACCTCTTGGTCGTATTTGCTGCGCTTTGCTTTGGCGCCAATTTTCTATTGGCTGCCGGCTTGGCTGGCAGGTCTGCTGCTGTTTAGCCGCGTACATGCCCAGCAGAAGCAATTGCCATTTTTGCCCGTGCTGGGGCAGTTTGCCATGAAAAGCTGGCAGCGCCTGGGGCAGGGCGATACGCTGTTTTGGCTGGCGCTGATGCCCTGGCTGCTAACGTTGCTATTTGGCCTGGCCGGGGTGGTGGAGCTATCTACGCCCTGGGCGATTCCGATTGGTTATGCCTTCGCGCTGCTGTGGCTGCGTAATTGGCGGGTACTCAGCCCCCAGGCGGTGGCGCAGGTGCTGGCTAGTCTGCAACGCTTTTGGTGGTGGGTGTGTGCGGCGGTGCTGCTAGGCGGCTTGCTGACGGCGCTGGTGGCTGCGCAAAAAGGCGATAGCAATTACTACCGCCCCAGCCAAGAGGCCGCCCAGACCATTGCCGCCGATTGGCAGCAGCGCCATCCCAACGCCCCCTTGCAATGGGTGGGTGGGGATTGGGCAGAAAACGCCTTGCTCAGTTTTTACGCCCTGCCCGGTTTGCGCACGGTAGCGGGTATGCCGGATGAGCTACCCGCTCAACTAGCCGGTTTGCACGACTGGCAGCAGCGCCCGGGCTTGTTGCTCTGCCCCCTGGGGCGCTTGCCGCTGGAGGGCACAGCCGCTGCGCTAGAAAATGCGCTGGCTCATCAGCCCTGCGCCCAAGCAGTTCGCGCCTGGCTGCAAGCGCGGCAACTGCCCGAGCAGCTCCAGCATTACACCGTGAGCCGCCAGGGCTGGCGCTTTCCCCAGGTTCAGCCCTTTGGCTATGCGGTGTGGGCAGTGCTACCCTGAACACTGAAACCCCAACACCTACTGGTACGCGGAGACTACTGATATGCCGTTAGAGCGCTTTTTTAATACCGCCGGCCCCACCAAGCCGGATTTGCACTACCACCTTGACCCGCTGCACCGCCTAGATTGGGAGGAGCTTCAGCACCTGATTGCCACCCAGCGCTACTTCGTATTACACGCCCCGCGTCAAACGGGTAAGACCACCACGCTGTTGGCCATGATGAAGGCGCTTAACACCAGCGAACGCTATGCCTGCGCTTACGCCAATATCGAAGGGGCGCAGGCAGCGCGTGGGGATGAAACCCAGGGCATACCCGCCGCCTGTGACGCGCTGGTCAATGCCATTGACTTGTACCTAAACACGCCTGAGCTCATGGCGTGGTACAGCGCTACGAAGAAGACTTTGGCTCCCCAGCATTTGCTGACGCAGGTGCTGCAACATTGGGCGCGTTATAGCCCCTTGCCCACAGTGCTGCTCTTGGATGAGGTAGATGCACTAGTAGGTGACACGCTGATCTCCCTGCTGCGCCAGATTCGCGCAGGCTATGCCCAGCGGCCTGAATTTTTCCCCCAATCCATCGTGCTGTGCGGCGTGCGCGATGTGCGTGACTACCGTATGGAGCAAGAGGGGGCGCAGGTCATCACCGGTGGCAGTGCCTTCAACATCAAGGCCACGTCGCTGCGTATGGAGAATTTCAATCAAGAAGAAACCGTGGCGCTATGGCGGCAGCACACCGAGGCCACCGGGCAGCCCTTTGAAGAAAGCATCTTCCCCGAGCTGTGGCTAGATACCGAAGGCCAGCCTTGGCTGGTCAACGCTCTAGGCCATGAACTAACTTGGAAGAACAAAGCCGCCCGCGACCGCAGCCGCCCTCTTACCCTGGCCGATTACCGCGAAGCCCGCGAGCGGCTGATTTACTCCCGCGCCACCCACCTAGACCAGCTCAATGACAAGCTGCGCGAGCCGCGAGTGCATAGCGTGATGAGCGCCATCATCGGCAGCAAGGACGAACTGCGCTCCGGCGAAGTCAAGCCCGATGATGTGCAATACGTGGCCGATTTGGGGCTGATTCAGACCCGCCCGAGCATCCGCATCAGCAACCGCATCTACCAAGAGGTGATTCCGCGAGAACTAACCTGGGTGACGCAAAGCTATATCGCCAATCAGGAACAGAGCTGGTACGTCACGCCCGAGCACCGCCTGGATATGCCCAAGCTGCTAGCGGCCTTCCAGCAGTTTTTCCGCGAACACTCCGATATTTGGAGCGAAGGCTTTAGCTATAAAGAAGCCGCGCCCCAGCTCATCATGCAGGCGTTTTTGCAACGCATCATCAACGGCGGTGGGCGCATCAATCGGGAATACGGCCTAGGCAGAAAGCGCACCGATTTATTCATTGAATGGCCAACTGACCCACAGCAGGGCATGTACGGCCCGCTGCAACGCATCGTGATTGAGCTAAAAATTCAGCGCGGGGCACTCGATAGCCTGCTGGCGGTGGGGCTGGAGCAAACCGCCGACTACACCGCCCGTGTGGGCGCGGACGAGGCGCATTTATTCATCTTCAACCGCAACCCCGATACGCCTTGGGATGAAAAAATCTGGCAGCGCCAAGCGCATTTTGGCTCGCTGCCGATTCAAGTTTGGGGCGCTTGATATTGCGCACCCGCAGCAAGGTGCAGGCTTAGAACGTGAAAACGCTCTTACGCTTGTGGGCGCTGCGCCGTCATCAATACCCAGCCGTCTTCGGTATCGGCCACTTGCAGGGGCAGGTGGGGAGCGTAGGCTTGTTGCAGCTCTTCCGCTTGGCGCTCCAAAATGCCAGCCAGCACCAGATGGCCGCCTGCTTGCACATGGGCACACAGCAGCGGAGCCAGCACCTTGAGCGGCGTAGCCAAGATGTTGGCTAGCACGGTTTGGTACGCGCCCTGCGCCTTGTCGGGCAGGCCGCTGTTGAGCTGTACATGGTTAGCCTGGGCGTTGAGCTGGCAGGCGGTGACGGCATCGGGGTCGATATCCACCGCGTCAATATCTTGCGCACCAAACTTGGCCGCGCCAATAGCCAAGATGCCCGAGCCGCAGCCATAGTCCAGCACCCGCCCCAGGCTGCCCACTGGCTGGCGGGCAATCCAGCGCAGGCACATGCGGGTGGTGGGGTGGGTTCCCGTGCCAAAGGCCAGGCCAGGGTCTAGGCGGATGCTGATTTTGGCGGCCTCGGGCAGCTCATGCCAGGTGGGCACAATCCAGAATTCGGGGGTGATGTCCACGGGCTGGAATTGCGATTGCGTCAGGCGCACCCAGTCTTGCTGCTCTAGCACTTGTACGCCCAGCACCTGGCAATCGCCAAAGAAGTCTTGCTGCGGCAAAAGCTGCGCTGCCTCATCGGCCTGGGTGCGCTCTTGGAATAGAGCGGTGATGCGGCTGCGGTTCCAGCCATCTTTGGGGGCGGGCATTCCCGGCTCGCCAAACAGGGCTTGCTCGGCATCGGTATGCGCGTCCATGTCTTCTACAGAGACGCTCAGGGCCGCCAGCTCTTCTAAAGCATCGCTGACGATTTCTACCCGCTCTTGGGGGCACATTAAAACCAGTTCAAACATCTCTTTATCCACGCCCCGCTGCGGGGCAAAACCTAAACAACAATAAAAAAGGCCAGCTTCCGGTGATGCAGAAGCCAGCCCTTGACCTGTTACGACGAATCGGCTTGCGGCCTTTGGCGTAGAACCTATGCGTTCTTAGCGCTTGCGTTTATCCAGCCACTGCTCCAGGTAGTGGATGTTGGTACCGCCCTCGGCAAAACCGGCATCGACCATCAGCTCCTGGTGCAGGGGCACGTTGGTTTTAATGCCTTCCACCACCACCTCAGACAGGGCGGTGCGCATGCGCGCCAGAGCCTGCTCGCGGGTGTCACCATAGACGATGATTTTGCCAATCATGGAGTCGTAATTGGGCGGCACAAAGTAGTTGTTGTACACGTGTGAGTCCACGCGCACCCCGGGGCCACCAGGCATATGCCACATGGTGACACGCCCTGGTGAGGGCAGGAATTTGTAGGGGTCTTCAGCGTTGATGCGGCATTCAATCGCGTGGCCACGCATTTGGCTGTTGACCTGGCGCTGGTTGAAGGGCAGCTTTTGCCCAGCGGCCACCATGATTTGGGTTTTCACGATGTCAATGCCGGTAATCACCTCGGTGACGGGGTGCTCTACCTGCACGCGGGTGTTCATCTCGATGAAGTAGAACTCGCCGTTTTCGTACAAAAACTCAAACGTACCTGCACCGCGATAGCCGATTTTTTTACAGGCGGTGACGCAGCGCTCGCCAATTTTTTCAATCAGGCGGCGGGGAATGCCCGGCGCAGGCGCTTCTTCAATCACCTTTTGGTGGCGGCGCTGCATGGAGCAGTCCCGCTCACCCAGATAAACCGCGTTTTTGTGTTTGTCCGCCATGATTTGGATTTCCACGTGGCGCGGGTTTTGCAGGTATTTTTCCATGTACACGGAAGGGTTGCCAAAGGCTACCTGCGCCTCTGCCTTGGTCATTTGCACGGCGTTAATCAGGGCGGCTTCTGTGTGCACCACGCGCATACCGCGCCCGCCGCCACCGCCTGCGGCTTTCACAATCACGGGGTAGCCAATGCCCTTGGCAATGCGGCGGATTTGCGTGGGGTCGTCGGGCAATTCACCATCAGAGCCGGGCACGCAGGGCACGCCCGCCTTAATCATGGCCTGCTTGGCTGAGACCTTATCGCCCATGATGCGGATGGATTCTGCAGTGGGGCCGATGAACTGGAAGCCGCTTTGCTCCACACGTTCGGCAAAGTCAGCGTTTTCGGCCAGAAAGCCATAGCCGGGGTGAATGGCCTCGGCATCGGTGACTTCTGCCGCTGAAATCAGCGCGGGCATATTCAAATAGCTTTGCGCTGCAGGAGCAGGACCGATGCACACCGCCTCGTCAGCGAGTTTGACGTATTTGGCATCGCGGTCGGCCTCGGAATAGACCATGACGGCCTTGACACCCATTTCGCGGCAAGCGCGTTGGATGCGCAGGGCAATCTCGCCACGGTTGGCCACCAAAATTTTCTTAAACATGGGAAAACTCCTCGTTGTTCGGCGCTTGCGGCTGGAGCCTGGCAAGCGCAATGGATTGGATGATGGGTTGTGCCTGTGGACAGAACCCAGTTATCACTCAATCACTCAATGACGAACAGGGGTTGACCGTACTCTACGGCTTGGCCGTTTTCCGCCATGATGCGTTTAATCGTGCCGGCTTTGTCGGCCTCGATTTCGTTGAGGATTTTCATGGCCTCAATGATGCACAGCACATCGCCTTCTTTGACCGCTTGGCCGTCTTCTACAAAGGGCTTGGCTCCGGGGCTGGAGGCGCGGTAAAACGTGCCCACCATGGGCGAGTTGACTTGGTGGCCAGGCTCTGGTGCAGCCGGTGCGGGGGCGGGTGCAGGCTGCTCGGCGGCCACGGTGTTGGTGGCAACGGGCATGGCCTGCATGGGGGCGGCAACCACTTGTTGCACCACGTTGCCCATGCTTTTGACAATACGGACTTTGCCCTCGGCTTCGGTAATTTCTAGCTCTGAGACGTTGGATTCAGAGACCAAGTCGATGAGGGTTTTGAGTTTTCGCAGATCCATGCAAGCTCCAATGGCCAAAACTGATTAAAACGAAGTAAGGGCGAGAATGTAGCCTAATTTCGCTCAAGTTCGCTCTTTACCCGTTATTTTTCTGCATCTTCGCCAAAACCGTGCGGGGCTGGAATGGGCGCAAATGCTATCGGTGCATATCAGCGCTTAATTAGGTGGCAATTGTTGCCATCCAGCGCTGCAAGACCTCGGGGGAAAATTCGCCGATTCTACGCTGTCGCACTTGCCCCTGGGCATCGAGCAGCAGAGAAAACGGCAAGCCCCCTTGCACATTGCCCAGGCTGCGGCTGATGGCCATGCCCCCCGCTCCCGCCATCAGCACCGGGTAGGCCAGGGGCTGGCGCTGCAACCATTGGCGTACTTTGGGCGCTTGGTCCACCGCGATACCTAGTATTTGCAAAGCGGGGGTAGCGCCTGCTGTTAGGGAGGCTTGCTCTTGTGCCAGGGCGTTGAGCAAGGGCAGCTCACGCACGCAAGGCGGGCACCAAGTCGCCCAAAAATTAACCAATAAAGGCCGCCCACGCAGTGGGGCTAGTGCAATGGTGCGGGCTTCTTCGTCGGGGGTGGCTAGCTCTAAAGCCCAGAAGCTGTCCAGGGCTTGCTGGTTGCTTTGCTGCTTGCGCAAGCCCTGCCAGCCCAAGGTGGCCGCCGCGCTAGCCACAGCCAAGCCGCCTGCTGCCCACAGCCATTGGCGGCGGTTTGGGTGAAAGCCCATGCTCATGGCGCGGCCGCCTCCTGCGCTAACAAGGCTTGCAAGGCTGCGCTATCGCCGCGCCAGGGGCGGCCTTGGCGGTCGGGCTTGAGTGCGCCGCGCAGCTCGTCAAAATCGTGTACCAGCAAATGCACGCCTACCACCTCGCCCAAGGGGGGGCAGTGGCTGTGGATGCTCAAGGCATCGACCAGCGCACCGTTAAAGCCGGGCACGCGGCTAACTTCAAAGCGTATTTGCTGGTTGAGCAGGGCAATTTCTGCCGATTTGGAGTCATCACAGAACAATTGCAGGTAAATATCCGATAAGCGCGTGGCCGTGCCACGCCACACCGCGCCGCTGATGTGGGGGCGAAACTCGGCCAGCCGCTGCATCCACTGCAAGGCCAAGCTACGCAGTGCAGCCAGTTCTTGGGGCTGGGTGTCGGCACAAAATAGTGCTAGGTAATCGCGCACGGCATCTTCTAGCAGTTCGTTATCCGGCAAGGAGCTGCGGGCGGGCAAGCCCAGTTGCTTGACGGCGCGGCGCTTGGCTGCGCCCCAGTCCAGCCCTTCTTCCACCACCAGGCGGGCGGCGGTGTGGGCGATGTCATCGGTGGCAGAGTGGTGCATAGGCAAGAACCGGGTTCTGAAGATGGTGCTTTGAGGTTAGGGCATTTATCGCCCGCCCAGGGGCCAGTCGGGCAGTGCTTTGGCTACATGGTGTACCACAGCGGCGCAAAGCAGGCTTTTGAGCAAATCACCGGGGATAAAGGCCATATCTACCATCAAGGCTTGCAGGGGCTGCATTTTGGCAATCCACATCAGCCCCAAGATGCCGCAAGTATGCAGTACGAGCACCCCGCCCAGCACCGAGGCCAATAAAGCGCACCACCCCGCACGGCGTGGGCTTACGGCTTGCGGCTTGCGCCCCAGCAGCAAGGCCATGAACCAGCCGGTAGCGCCCGCAGCCACGGCATAGCCCCATAAATACCCGGACGATGGCAGCATGAACTGCGCCAGCCCACCGCGCCCGCCCGAGAGCAAGGGCAGCCCCACCGCCACCGCCAGTAAAAACAGCAACAAGGCTTGCAGAGCGCGTTTGCCGCCCAGTAAGCACCCGGCCAGCATGACCCCCACTGACTGCACCGTAAGGGGTACGCCCAGGGGCAGGTCGATTTTAGGAATCAAGCCCAGCACGGCCATCAGCGCAGCAAACAAGGCCACCATGGTGAACGACTGGGCTTGGCTACGCGCCATAGCGTTGGGTTGTGTTGTCATAGAAGAAGCATCCATTACCAATAGTGCCGATTGAAAGTCGGCCATTCTAAGAAGCCCCTAGAGGTGCGCCGCGCCTACAAGCCGTATCGCCACAGAAAAAAACCGCCGTGCGCGTGTGTCGCCAACATCGTCTAACAATGGCGAAAAATCAAAGAAGTTGGGTGAGTTTTGTGTGCAGTTAAGCGACATTGTGCAAATTTCCGCTAACAAGCGCGATGGGGTGCTGTTTATGTGGCTAATCGTGGATAAAAAGCGGCGGGCGGGGGGCGCTAAAGGGGTGGGGCTAAAGAGGGAGCGACGGTGGTGTGAGAGTAGGGGAGTCTCACTCACACTTCAAACCTTCTCTCCAGCTCCTCTAGGCTCCTGAGCATAGGGTCTTGACGCAAACGGGGAGCAGCTTGGCCAATAGCATCCAGACACCTACGCAGCTCTGGGGGCAACCATTCTGGTTGCTCTCCTATGATTTTTTGTAGCAGCCGTAGTGTGTCTTCAGGAAAGCGAGTGGGCAGGTTTTCTTCCAGTATTCGGCCAATTAAATAATCAGGATATGGAACGGCACGCAACCATTTCTCTATGGCAGCCATCGCTGATGGAAATTCATTACCCGCCGCAATGCACAGGCGAGCCAGTGCTTCAGCATTGGCATCTGATGCACGGCTATTGGACTTTGGCCAGTGCTTTTCCCAGAACCCGATTTTTCCAATAATCTTCACGCTGATCGCTAGCACCTTCCAATGCGCGCGCCAATGTTTGAACTGATTCACTCAAGCCATCTTTAGGAAGCGAATGAATGGCAGTTGTCAGTTGCGCATTGGTAAAGGTATCGCTGTGATTGAGCGCCACAAATGTCAGAAATGCCGCGAACTGCTCTTTGTGCTTGCCCAACTGATCGTAGTGCTTGACCGTATCAAGCAAAGCAGGCTTGATTACTTCCATTAGCGGCTGATACAGCCGTGGCGACCACAGAAACCCTTCCCACGCCGCCTGGGCTTCAGCAGCTTCTGAGTGTGCCCAATCGAATAGCGGTAAGAGGTGTTGGGTCGCCCAAGCCTTGTCCACTCGGAATAATGAAATGGCATTAGCTGCAAGCAGCACTCGACCATGTCTGAACTTGCTGATCTGCGTATCGCAAAGCTCTGTGAGAATAGGGCGGATAGTCTCTGGTAACCCTTGCCCATCACTGAGCTTTTGGCGATACCACCACTCCAGCAACGCCTGCGTGACATCCCCAATAGGATGGTTGATAGCTTGGAGAATGGGGTCGCTATTAGCATTAACAGACGGAAAATCCAACCTTAAAATGCGCTGAATCAAGGCTAGGAAATGCTCCTCGTGACTTTCAAAAATTTTTGCTACAGCTTTCAGCCACCAGCCAATACCATGAGACAAGGCTTGCACCAAGTCATCCGGCGCACTAGCAACCACTGGTGCCATCAAGCACCAAGAGCGGTGACGTAATTTTTCATCTCCCCACGCCTGCAACGCATCACGCCAGCGTTCAGTAGGCCAAACCCCTTCCCTTGACAACCTATACAGTGGAATGGCAGTTGTGCGAAAACTTTGTGAACACTGCTCGCGCCAATCATCTTGCTTGTTGTCAGAAAGTCTCGAATGCTTACGCAAATAACTGAGAACTTCGCGGCTCGTACGTGGCACTACGAGGGTCTTTTTCCAAGGATCATTCGCACCGACCCAAGCACCCCCTAGCCAGATTGGGAACTCGTCTCGTTCATCTTCAGCTAATTGCCATGAGAACTGTGTTGAAAGGCTATCAAGCCGTTTGCTTCCATTCGCACTGAGGGTTGCCCCTGCCTGAGCCAACTTGGCTAACCGCAGCCAGACACTGTGACCCACAATCCAGTTCCAATCCTCAGGCTCAATATCAGCGCGGTATAAGTTACGTGCTGGCCCAGCAAGAATCGCTTGCTCCAGTTCTGCTAGCAGGGTTGCATCCAGTTGGGGGGCTAAAGCAACCAGTAAACGCATGGTTTCACGCCTAGTTTCTTCTAACCAAAGCCACCGCTGCCCATCGGCTAAAAGCCAATCTAAAGCCTGTCGCTGCGGCACGATATGTTGCTGTGTAGCAGCGAAAAATGCCAGGCGACGGAATACAGGATAAGGCTCATACGCCCACAGATTAGCAATTACTCGCGCACGCTCTGGCGCACTTGCTGCGGTTGCCAACCACGCATCACGTGTCAGGCTAATTAGTGCGGTCCAATCACGAAAGCCCTTGTTCTGTGAATGCTCGGAAATTGAAGGCTGATAGACGTAGGAGTAGTCTTTTTCGCTATCTGCACCACCAAGCTCGTGCATCAGGTCAAGAGCGTCATGTAATAAGCTGCTGAAATCGTCTAACAACTTTGGCAGTGCTGCCGCCCATTGCTCGTCGCTGGATAAGTCGCGCAGGCTTGAATGGACATGCTCTGATGCCAGCACAACCTCCCACTCAACAATACTTCTGATGCAATCCTGCTTTGTATCGTCACCGCTTATATCCGAAGCAAGAAACGGTTTGTGTAGCAAAAGACACGGCTTCAAAACTTCTCGAAGGGACGAGCGTACGCTGGCCGTCAGCCCCTCGACCTTGAGCTGGTTACGCCAACTATAGATACTCAGATGGCGTACTCTGGATTTCATGTGCCCATTAAGCAGCAAACGCCAGAGTGTGCGCATAGCGGGACGTGGAATAGCATTGGATGCACTTGCCCGAATACGCTCTAATTCAGTGGTATCGCCACTGCTGGTGAGTTCGGCTAGCTTGTCAATGCGACGCTCGATCAGTTGAGCCAGTTCGCCATGGAGTTTGCCTCCATGCTTAACCACCCAAAGCAACAGCTTTGGATCATCAAGGTGACGGATTAGCCAGTAAGCCAGATGCGTCATCACCTTGTCCCAATTGCTTCTACGGTAGCCAGTGTCGGCCAATGTCATTGTCTGGCCAGACCAATAGGGGGCTGGCCTATTGAGAAGGCTGAATGAGCGCGTATCCCTTTCAGGATCATTAGATTGGGGCAGGACACCGAATCTCCCCAAATCGGCATAGGTGTAAAGGTTTTGACTTAATGGCTCCAACCAGTCCAATGATGGCACCGGGTTAAGCTCTGAAAACCGCTTGGCGGGCAACCCCCCCGGATCGCTTAATGCCCAGAGCATCTGCCCGACGAAATTGTCCTCCTTGGTGCTCACCAGTGGGCGGGAATACGCCAATTGAACAACGATTTGCTCCTTACCACGCACACCGTCGTGGTAGGTCTTCGCCCAAGCGTCCAAGGTTTTGTGTAAGTAGGCGTGACGTTGGTGTTCGCGGTAGAGAATTGGCGTGACATTCTTTGCCTTCCATTCGTTGGTTCGCTCCACCTCTTTGCCTTTGGAGTAGCTACCGAAGGCGAACATCTCCGGGTGAGATTCACCCCGCAGGCGGTCGGCAGCCAGTGCATCCATCATGTAACGCAGCACCGGGTCATTGATGCTGTAACCAACAAAGCAGATGGTGAAGTTGCGGAACAGCTCGCTGACAAAGCGTGCCGCCCAGCGTTCTATGAGGTAGGCAAGCCCAAAGTCACCGCTGGAAATCACCAATTGATCCAGATCGCTCGCCGTGGGGGCAGCGGGTAACAAGCCGTGTAAATACACCAATCCGTCCCATCGGGTTTTCGGTACGGGAAGCAACGGAGCCTTGAAGTCAGAAAATGTCAGCGATTTTGCAGCCCTAACTTCCTCGAACAGACGGTCAAAGTTGGTGGTAATTAGGCGGGTATGCCTGTTGCGATTCTGCGCCAGCGTCAACAGGGCTTCGTGCGTGGCGGTTGCCTTGGGAGCGGTGAGATCAGGTGTCAGAATTTCCGCCATCTTTCGACGCACGCCTTCGCGGCCTCTTTTGTCATCTGACTCCAGCAAAGAGATAGCGGTGTCAAACTGCCCTGCCTTGATAGCAGACTGTTGCACAGGGTTAGGGGTAGTCGAAAGGGCTTGATAGAGTTGGTTCACCAAGCCAGAAAAACCCGGCAGCCGTGCGGGATAGGAGATACCCGCACCACAAAAAAACACCACCTGCCCGTCCTCGTGCAGTTGCAAGAGGCGCTCAGGAATATCGGGGCCGTTGGGTATGAACCGCATTCAGCCGCCTCCAGTGGTAAATACCCGCTCCAGCGTTGCCGGTAGCAGTGCGGCGTTGGCTTGGCCAATTGCAGCGTGCTTGGCCTTGAGGGCAGCAACTGTGGCTTGTAGGCGGTTAAAGGCTTGTTGTGTGGTTAGCGGGGGGATGGGTACGTCGATGGCCATCAGCTTTTGCAAACCAAGGGTGCGGTTACGCCCAGCACCACCGGGGGAGGCTTCGTTAATCTTGAGCATTCCCTCGTCGCTCAGGAAGTAGTAACGTAGGAACTCGGCATTTGTTAGCTCTGTATTCGCTTGGCAGGTAATAAAGCGGTGGGAGCCAAAGCGACCTATATCTTCTGGCTGGGCAATGGCAATTGCCCCCTCCCAAGCAAACACGTTGGAAAACAGCAAGTCACCAGGCTCAATGCGATACAGGCGCTTGCTACCGACATCACCGCCAGCTAGTGACGGTTTATGGAAAGTGCCTTTACCGAAAGAACGAATGCCTAATTCTGGATAGCTGTCTTTGAAGTCGATGGCTTGCTCTCGGCGTACCAGCGGCGCTACCTCTGCCATCGGTCGCAGCGGCGCATTGGCAATGGCCTCGTGAAAGCGCAAAGCCAATAGGCGTTCGGCGTTATGCAGGGCAGCATCCAGATGCACGTCGAGTTGTCGGGTTTTCTCGGCCAATGCGTCTAGGCGGGCGACAAGGGCTTGTTGCTCGGCTAGAGGCGGGAGCGCTACTTGCTGTTCGAGAAAGCGCTCCTCCTTGATTCGAACCCGATTGGTTGTACCTTCGCTGGCTGCTTTACATAGCTCAATAAAGGGGGCGGATCGCACCAGCCAGCCTATAAATTCCACGCTACATCGGCTTGCATCACGAAGTTCGAAGGAAGGAAAGTCGTTACTGACGATGGCACCGTCAAGTTCTGGAGGAACCAAGCCAATCGCGCCGTTGCGTGCGTCGATTTTGGAAAGAATCACTTGGTTGGTACGCACAACACGCCGTGCTGATACAACATCACTACCGAAAACCTTGCCTCGGCTAATAACACCTTTACCCCACAACTTAATGGTGACTTCGTGGTACTCAGCAGTAGCATCAATCACAGCTTGCTCGTTGGAGCGGCAGAGGAGTTCACCCAGCGCAACTTTGGGCCACGCCTTCACAGTTTTGCTGACCTTTGCTGCTTTGCTGGCTTTAGTAGATACCTGTTTGCTCATCCCTGTACCTCGCTCACCAGTGCTTCAATTTCACCTAGCAGGCGTATGACCTCGGCTTCGTGGCTGCGCATGGAGGAAATTAGGTCTTGCGGGTCAGCGTGTTCCAGCCCTGTTTTGGCGTGGGGGTTTTTCAAGTCCAGGTTGTAAATCGGCCAGTACAGGCCATCGCCCTCTGTCTGGGCAGATTTGGCAGTCTGCTCGTGGGCGGCCTGCTCGCTCTTGAGTGCCTTTAAGCGCTGTTGTAGAGCAGTTTTCTGTTCAGTATTGGCGGCGTAGATGGCCTGTTCCACCTCGCGTATGGGTTTGCCCAGAGCAATGGCGGCGTTGCGTTCAGCTTCAGCATGTTGCCAGTGGGGTGTGGCAGCGGCAATTGCGGCTTCACGCTTGGCGGCAAAGTTCACTTTCCAAGCCTGCGCCCCTTCTTCGCGGTTGTGCCACCAAGCGGATACCGGCGCAAACTCCTCAAACTGCAAGGGTGCGGTTTTGCTGTATTTTTTGCGGCCTTCGGGCAGTGGAAGTTCGTAGTACCAGATGGTGTCGGTAGCGCCGCCGCGCTCAAAAAACAGCAGATTGGCCGGTATGTCGGTGTACGGCGCAAACACGCCTTGAGGCAAGCGCACGATGGTGTGGAGCTTGAATTCCCTCAGCATTTCTTCCTTAATGACGGCGCTAATACCGTCACCAAACAAAGTTCCATTAGGTACGACCACGGCTGCACGGCCACCACGCTCGGTGGGCTTACCACCGGGCACAGGCGCACCGGCGACTCTGAGCTTTCTCATGATGTATTGCAAAAATAGCAGTGTGGTTTCCGCCGTTTGCATATTGGGTGGAAAGTTGTTTTTGATGCCGGCTTCTTCCTCACCACCAAAGGGCGGGTTGGTAAGGATGATGTCCACGCGCTCGCTATGGCCAATTTCGTTGATGCGCCGCTCCAGCGTGTTGCCGTAGGCAATTTGTGGCGCTTCTAGTCCGTGTAGCAGCAGGTTCATCTGTGCCAGCATGTAGGGCAATGGCTTGGCTTCCTGCCCGTAGAGGGTGTTGCGCTGCAAGCGGCGGCGCTGCTCCACGCTTTTCACTTGTGTAGCTAGGTGGTCGTAGGCTTCAACCAAAAAACCACCGGTGCCACAGGCTGGGTCCAGCACGGTTTCGCCCAAGCATGGACTGGTGGCTTGCACCATAAAGCGCACCACGGGGCGAGGGGTGTAGAACTCACCCGCATCGCCTGCGGCATCACGCATTTCGCGCAGCATGGATTCATAGAGGTGCGAGAGGGTGTGAATCTCTTCACTGGCGCTGAAGCGAATGCCGTTGATTTTGTTCAGAATATCGCGCAGCAGATAGCCGCTTACCATGCGGTTTTGCACGCCTTTGAAGACATTGGCGATAACTTCACGCTGGCTACCCTTTTCGCCTTCGCCAGCCAGACCGCGTAGATAGGCAAACAAGCCTTTGCCCAGGCTGCCATCAGCACGGGGTGTGAAGTCTTGATCGATAAAGTCCAGTAACTCGTCACCACTAATGCCATCGTCAAACGCAGCCCAGTCACGCCAGCGGTAAGGGGCTTGGATGATGGGCTGATAGCGTTTGCCGTCCAGTTGTGCTTCTTCCTCATGCTTGATTTCAAGGTCGTCCAAAAATTTGAGGAACATCACCCACGTTAGTAGTGGCAGGCGGTCAACGTCTCCGTTCAGACCCTTATCCTTGCGCAGAATTTTGCGGGCAGTGCCAATCAGTGCAGAAAGGTTCTCGCGTGTGGTTAGGGTGGCTTTGGCGTTGCGTGTGGTGCTTGTTTTGGTGGTGGCCATGGAATCAGGTATCAGAGGTTATTGGTAGAGTGCGGTTTGCAGTTGGAAGACGGCATTTTTCATACTGTGTACGTCGCCAAAGTGTTGGGTGGCAATTTCGCTGGGGCTGCCATAGCCATCGAAGGGCGGTACCTTCATCAGCTCAGACAGCGTATTGAATTGCAAAATGCCGCGCTCCACGTAGCGCTCTAGCAGCAGTGAAAGAATTTCGCGGGCGCTCTCGCCATACTGGGCAAATAGGTCTTGGGTCTGGCGTTTGGCGCTTTCAGCCCGCTGGCGGCGGGTTAGCAGCGGCGCATTCCAGCCCAGATGGCACAGCAGGTCAAAGGGGTCAGCATCGGGTTGTTCACTGCTGGCCGCTAACTCTGCAAAGCTAATGCCGCGCAGGGTTAGCTCGCGCAGTACCTCCATGCGGGTATCGGGGTTAACCCAGGCCGATTGCAATGCCTCGCGTGTGGGGTAGAGGGTGCGCACTGCGCGGCCTGAGTATTCGGTGTACTTGACGACTTGCAGCTTTTTACCATCAGTATCAAGGTCATAGACTAGATGGCCAATCACTTCTACCTGACCGCCGTCAATGTAGAACTTGCGCGGCTCTTTGGGTGGGTCACCAAGAATGCAGCCTTCGGCACTGTCGCTGCCGTCGCCGTTATCAGTAGTGCTATCGCCTTGTTCTGCGCCAAACATGTACTGTCCTTCAGGCTCTGCGGCGTTGGGTGCTTCGCTCTGGGCAGTTTCCAGCACCTCGCCAGCCTCATCAACAGTTACTTCCTCAAGACGGGCGGGGTCACCATCAAAATCAGGGTCTGCAAAGTGGCGCGTAGCTGTGCCGGTAAAGTCGATGATGTTGAAATACTCTTTGCCGTAATCCACCTTCATTCGGGTGCCACGACCCACAATTTGCTTGAATTCAGCGCGTGAGCCTACGACACGCGCCAGCACTACGTTCTTGACCATCTCGGCATCCACGCCAGTGGTCAGTAATTGAGAGGTGGTGAGGATGACGGGCGTGGGCTTGTCCACATCCTGAAAATGCGACAAATGGGTCAAACCAATTGCTCCCTCATCAGCGGTAACGCGGCAAACGTAGTCGGGGTATTGCTTTACCAAATCACTGTTCAGGTTCATCAACTCTTGCCGCATCTCTGCTGCGTGCTCCTGATCCACACAGAACACCAGCGTCTTGGCGAAACGGTCTGTGCCTTTGAGCAAATCGCTCAGGTGGCGTGCCATTGCCCGCGTGCGTGCGCGTAGCGCCACAACACGCTCGAAATCTTTGGTCTGGTACTCCTCATCAGGTACTGCGCGGCCATAGCGATCTAGCTCGTCTTTACCGGGTCGCCAGCCTGCGGCATCTACCGAGGTAATAACGCGGTGTACGCGGTAGGGCGCAAGAAAGCCGTCTTCAATGCCTTGGCGCAAGCTATAGGTGTAGATGGGATTGCCGAAATATTCATAGCTATCACGCGATTCCTCGCGTAGCGGCGTGGCGGTCATGCCAAATTGCACAGCAGGCTCAAAATAATCCAGCACTGCACGCCATGCACTTTCTTCTCGGCTAGAGCCACGATGGCATTCGTCGATGATGATGAGGTCAAAAAAGTCTGGGCGATACTGGCGAAATACATCGGTGCTTGATGTGCTCAGTGCTTGATAGATGCCAAAGTACATATCCCGGCTCTGGCTGGTATCGCTACCTGTAATTTTGTGCCGGGCATCGCCAAAGGGGGCGAACATCTTGGCCATTGGGTCGTCCACCAAGATATTGCGGTCAGCTAGGAACAAAATCTTGGGGCGGCGGTGTTCAGCGGTGCGGTTCCAGCGGCTATTCCACAACTTCCAGCAGATTTGAAAAGCCACACAGGTTTTGCCAGTACCAGTGGCTAATGTGGCAAGAATGCGCTTTTGACCCAGCAAAATTGCTTCAATTACCCGATGAATTGCAATCTGCTGGTAATAGCGCGGCACTTTGCCGGATACGAGGTTAAAAGGCTCCAGCAAATGGGTAGGCGCAGTCTGCGGTAACGCAGTGGCTGCCGTTAATCGCGCAAACAATTCATCGGGAGTGGCGTAGCGCTCAACCTCGCGCTCAGTGCCCGTGGTGTAGTCAATTTCAATAATGCGGTAGCCATTAGTGGCATAAGCGAATTGGAGGCCAAGAATCTCTGCATATTCGCGTGCCTGCTGCACACCGGTTTCGGCAGGGCGGCTGACCTCCTTGGCTTCAACCACTGCAAGCGGATAGTCGCGCCGGTAATACAGCAGGTAATCGGCACGCTTTTGTGCGCCCCGGCGAACCTTGCCACCGGCCACGATAACGCGGCCATTGGTGAAGCTGCGCTGCTCACCAATCGCGTGTGGTGCAGTACCCCAACCGGCTTCAACCAAGCGCGGGGTGACAAATTCACGGCAGGTATCTGCCTCGGTAATGACGCTATCGCGCATAGCCTGCTTTTGCATAGGCTTGCTCCTGAGTTGCTCACAATCTTGATACTTACTGAGTGTGGCATAAGCGCAGCCAGCGCTTGGCACGGAATACGTATTCAGTATGGGTCAGGCATCTCCAAGAGCCAGAATAGTCGGCAGCAGTTCCGAAGTGAGCAGGGCTAGAATTTGCCCCTCCCTCATTCCCCCTTCTTTTTACGACCATGACCACCACCCAGCCCGCCAGTGCCCCCAAAATTGGCTTTGTCTCCCTCGGTTGCCCGAAAAACCTGACCGACTCTGAACTCATCCTCACCCAGCTCAGTGCTGAGGGCTACCAGACGGCCAAAACCTTCCAAGGCGCAGATTTGGTCATCGTCAACACCTGCGGCTTTATTGACGATGCCGTCAAAGAAAGCCTGGACACCATTGGCGAAGCCCTGAGCGATAACGGCAAAGTCATCGTCACCGGCTGCCTGGGCGCACGCACCACGCAGGCTGGTGACAATCTGATTACCGATGTCCACCCGCGTGTGCTGGCAGTGACCGGCCCACACGCCACGCAAGAGGTGATGGACGCGGTTCACCAGCACCTGCCCAAGCCACACGACCCCTTCACCGACCTGATTCCCGCCCTGCCCGGCGCGGTGGGGCAGGCGGGTATCAAACTCACGCCGCGCCACTATGCGTATTTGAAAATCTCTGAAGGCTGCAACCACCGTTGCACCTTTTGCATCATCCCCAGTATGCGCGGCGATTTGGTCTCGCGCCCCATTGGCGATGTGCTCAAAGAGGCGCAGGCGCTGTTTGCCGGTGGCGTGAAAGAGCTGCTCATCGTCAGCCAAGACACTTCGGCCTATGGCGTGGACATCAAATACCGCACGGGCTTTTGGGAAGGCCGCCCCGTTAAAACCCGCTTGTTTGAACTGGTGCAGGAACTGGGCAAACTGGCGCAGCACTACGGAGCCTGGGTGCGCCTGCACTACGTCTATCCCTACCCCAGCGTGGACGACATCTTGCCGCTGATGGCCAATGGCCTAGTGCTGCCCTATCTGGACGTGCCATTGCAGCACAGCCACCCCGACGTTTTGAAGCGCATGAAGCGCCCGGCCAGCGGTGAAAAAAACCTCGAACGCATCCAGCGCTGGCGCGAGGTCTGCCCCGAGCTGGTCATCCGCTCCACCTTTATTGCCGGCTTTCCGGGCGAGACGGAAGAAGAATTTCAGCATCTGCTGGACTTTGTGCGCGAGGCGCAAATCGACCGCGCCGGCTGCTTTGCCTACAGCGATGTGGAGGGCGCTGCCGCCAACGACCTGCCCGGCCAGCTACCGCAAGCCCTGCGCCAAGAGCGGCGCGAGCGCTTTATGGCCGTGGCCGAGGCGGTCTCTACCCAACGCTTGCAACAGCGCGTTGGCCAAACCATGCAGGTGCTGGTTGATAAGGCGCACAGCCTGGGTAAGAAAGGCGGTATCGCCCGCAGTTGGGCCGATGCACCTGAAATTGATGGCCTGGTCCACCTACAACCCACCACCAAAGCCAGCCAGCAATACAAGGTGGGTGATAGGCTGAAAGTGCGCATCACCGCCGCCCAGGGGCATGACTTGGTGGGGCAGGTGCTGTAGCTGTGTCGCTATGTAAGTCGTCGTAGGTCAAACCCAGAAAAACCCCGGCTTTGCACTATGATGAGCGGTTCACCAGACACTGGTCATCTTAGGAGGATGCAACATGACCAAACACCAATCCGAGGTTGATGAGCGCACCAATCTAGCGGGCTCCAACAAATTTGAGATGCTGATTTTTCGCCTAGGCAAAGACAAGGTCATGGGCCAGTCTGAGCTGTTTGGCATCAACGTCTTTAAGCTGCGCGAGATTATGGCCATGCCCGAAGTCACCCCCATTGCCGGGGCTGAGGAGCATTCGCTGGGCGTGCTCAACCTGCGCGGTCAAGTCATCCCTGTGTTTGACCTGCCCGCCATCGTGGGTTGCGAGCCAGAGACGGGGCGCAACATCTTGCTCGTCACTGAATACGCCCGCACCGTCCAAGCCTTCGCGGTAGAGGCGGTGGAAGACATTGCCCGCCTAGACTGGGCGCAGGTTGTGCCCGCTGATGCCAGTGGCTCGGCCAACTCCCTGGTAACTAGCTTTGCTCGCATGGGCGAAGGCCCCGATGGCAAGCAAATCCTGGCGCAGGTGCTGGATGTGGAGGCCATTGTGCAAATGGTCACCCCCGAGCGCGAGCGCCCCACGGCATCCAGCATCCGCAAAGATGTGGGTAAAAAGCTCAACATGAAGTCCGATACCATCGTGTTGGCTGCTGATGATTCCTTCGTGGCGCGTGCCTTGCTAGAGCAAACCTTGAAAGAGCTAGAGGCGCGGTTTGAAATCGTTAAATCTGGCCAAGAAGCCTGGGACCGCCTCAACGCCCTAGCCGACGAGGCCGATGCCGAAGGTAAAACCATCTACGACAAAGTCGGCCTGATGCTTACCGACCTAGAAATGCCCGAGATGGACGGCTTCACCCTGACCAGCCATATCCGCAAGAGCGCCCGCATGTCGGCCTTGCCGGTGTTGATTCACTCTTCCCTCTCGGGCACTACCAACGAGGACTTGGTGCGCAAGGTGGGAGCCAATGGCTATGTGGCCAAATTCCAGCCCCATGAGCTGGCAGCCGCCATCCGCGAATCCATGGAGTAAGCCTAAGCGCCTGCAAACCACGGGCAACAGCAGCACAAAGCAGCCCGCTCGTCTCACTACTGCCGCCACCGCTCAAACCCAGCGGTTGGCGGCTTTGTCTTTTCTAGGCTTTCTAGGTTTTCTGGGGCATGGGCAGTGTGACGGCCTGGCACACCTCGGGGGGCAGTTGCAGCCAGCGCTGGGCGGCGGCTTGCAAGGCGGGCAGGCTGCCTGTGGTCAAAAGCTGCACGCTTTGCGGCGCACCTTGCCCCATATCCGATAGTTCCGGTAGTTCCCCTTGGCCTAAGCCCAAGATGCGGCGGGTTTGGCGTGCAACGGCTGCACCGGTATCCCAAATTCCCACTTCTGGAGCCAGCAGTTGCCGCCAATAAGGCATGGCAAAAATGTAGTGGGTGCAGCCTAGTACCCATTGGTCAATCTGCCCTTCAAGCGGCCCTTGTGCCCCTTGGTGGGCATGGGCGGCTTGTACAAACTGGGCACACAGGGCTTGTACGCTTTGCGCTGGGGCGGCAGTGTGCTGGTGGTCGGGTTGGGTGCTGGCCTCAATGGCGGCGGCCAGGCCATCGCAGGCCACCGCATGAACCTGCACTTGCAGCGCTTGGGCATGGCATTGCACCAACTGGGCAAAGCGCTGGCTTTGCAAAGTGCCTCGGGTGGCGAGTACGGCAATATGGCCGCTGGTGCTGGCTTGGGCGGCGGGTTTGATGGCTGGCTCTACCCCCACAATCGGCAGTAGCGGCCAGGCTTGGCGCAGATGGGTAATGGCCGCAGTGGTGGCCGTGTTACAGGCCACGACCAGGGCTTGGAGCATTTGGCGCTGTTGCAAAAAATCAGCAATTTGCAGACTGCGCTGCTGCACAAAATAGGCTCCACGCTCGCCATAGGGGGCGTAGGCGCTGTCGGCCAGGTACAGCAGGCGCTGCCCAGGCAGGGCTTGGCGCAGGGCTTGCAAGATACTTAGGCCACCGATGCCGCTGTCAAAAACGCCAATCACACCCGTGGCCGCTGTGGGGAGGGAGTCGAGGGAGTGCATTGCTTCTACGCCACGACGGTTAACTTCGCAATCGCCAAGGCCAACCACTTCGCCCCATGCCGCACAAAGTGGATATGCGCCCGTGCATCCGCGCCCTGCCCTTCCACCGCCAGCACTTGCCCCTCGCCAAACTTGGCATGAAACACTTGCTGGCCTTTGCGCAGCGCCGCACCACTACCCGCAGCGGCTGAAGCAGCTGGGGCGGCAACAGCCTTCTCCAACAAACTATGGGCAAAACTCTGCGCACCAGCGCTGATGCCACCGCCCCGCACGTAATCACTACGCTCCAGCTTGGCGAAGCCCGCTGTGCCTAGCAGGTGGTGCAGGCAGTGGGGCGGCAGCTCGTCCAGAAAGCGGCTGGGCAGGTTAAAGCTGGTGCGCCCGTGCAACATGCGGCTGTGGGCGTGGCTGAGGTAGAGGCGCTGGCGGGCGCGGGTAATGGCCACGTACATCAGGCGACGCTCTTCTTCCAGGCCGTCTTTATCGCTCAGGGCGTTGTCGTGGGGGAATAGCCCCTCTTCTAGGCCGACGATAAATACCGCGTCAAATTCCAAGCCCTTGCTGGCGTGGACGGTCATGAGCTGCACCGCATCCTGCCCGGCTTGGGCTTGGTTGTCGCCCGCCTCTAGCGCGGCGTGTACCAAGAAGGCTTGCAGGGGGGAGAGGGTTTCGCCGGTTTCTAAATCTACGGCTGGTGTGGCGCTGTTGGCGGCTGTCGCTGTTGTTACTGCTGCTGCGGTTTCATCCAGCGGCAGGGCGATGGCATCTTTGCCAAAGCCTTCTTGCTGCACAAAGCTTTCAGCGGCGCGGATAAGTTCTTGCAGGTTTTCTAGGCGCTCTTGGCCTTCTTTATCGGTTTGGTAGTGGGCTTCTAGGCCGCTGGCTTGCAGGACGTGGGCAATGGTGTCGCCCAGGCTTTGCCCGGCAACGGCTTCGCGCATGACATCGAGCAGGGCGTTAAAGCCTTGCAGCTTGGCTCCGGCTGCGCCGCTGACCAGGCTGGCGGCATTGTGCAGGCTGCATCCGGCTTGGCGGGCTTGCTGTTGCAGGCTTTCCAGGCTGCGCGTACCAATGCCACGGGTGGGGAAGTTGACAACGCGGGTGTAGCTGGTGTCGTCCTGGGGGTTTTCCAGCAGGCGCAGATAGGCCAGGGCGTGCTTGACCTCGGCGCGTTCAAAAAAGCGCATGCCGCCATATACGCGGTAGGGGATGCCAGCGTTGAACAGGCGGCTTTCAATCACGCGGCTTTGGGCATTGCTGCGGTAGAGCACGGCAATTTCCTGGCGCTGGAGGCCGTCTTGGCGGGTCAGGGCTTGCACCTCTTCCACCAGCCAGCGGGCTTCGTCCAGGTCGGTGGGGGTTTGCTGGATGCGCACCGGCTCGCCCGCGCCCTGGTCGGTGCTGAGGTTTTTGCCCAGGCGCTGGCTGTTGTGCTCAATCAAGGCGTTGGCGCAGTCCAGGATATGGCCGTGGCTGCGGTAGTTGCGCTCTAGCTTAATGTGGTGCTGCACCTTAAATTCGCGCAGAAAGTCTTGCATATTGCCCACCCGCGCACCACGGAAGGCGTAGATGCTTTGGTCATCATCACCCACGGCCAGCACGCTGGTGCTGCCGATGATGTGCCCGCCTTCGCTCTCGCCCGCCAGCAGTTTTAGCCATTGGTATTGCAGCCGGTTGGTGTCTTGGAATTCATCGACCAGCAGGTAGCGAAAACGCTGCTGGTAGTGCTGGCGCAGGGCGTGGTGGTCGCGCAGCAGCTCGGCAAAATCAACCACGCCTTCGCGCTGGCATTGGTCTTCGTAGAGCTGGTAGAGCGCTACTTTTTGCTGCATTTCGGGGTTGGTGGCGACGACATCCTTGGGGCGCAGGCCGTCTTCCTTGCAACTGGCAAAGAACCAGGCCAGTTGCTTGGGCGGAAAGCGTTCGGCATCCATGTTGTGCTGCTTGAGCAGGCGCTTGATGGCGGCTTGCTGGTCTTGCACATCCAGAATCTGGAAGGTGGCCGCCAGCCCCGCCGCCTGGTGGTGGGCGCGTAGCAGGCGGTTGCACAGGCCGTGGAAGGTGCCCATCCACATGCCGCGCAGTTGGAAGGGAACCAGCGTGGCCAGGCGTGCCTGCATCTCTTTGGCGGCCTTGTTGGTAAAGGTGACGGCCATGATATGCCCGGCGCTGGCCTGCCCGGTGTGCAGCAGCCAGGCAATGCGGGTGGTGAGCACCCGCGTTTTGCCCGAGCCAGCGCCCGCCAAAATCAGCGCATGGCCTTGCGGCAAGGTAACGGCGGCAAGTTGCTCAGGGTTGAGGCCGCGCAGCAAGGGGTGATTGGCGGGCAGGGTGGGGGCGGTAGAGGGGGAAAGGTTGGGCAGGTGTGAGGGGGTCATAAGGGGAGGATTTTGGCAGCTTCCCGGCGCTGTACGCGCACAAGGCTAAGAAGGTGCTGCTGGCGTGGGCTTGCCCGCCGCATCCAGCGCATCCATACAATGCCGCTATGAACCTGAGCCGCAAAAAACTCCCCATTGGCATCCAAACTTTCCGCCATATTCGTGAGGAAGGTTATTACTACGTGGATAAAACGGCGTTTGTCCACAAGCTGGTTACGGGGGGAAAATATTATTTTCTCTCCCGCCCACGCCGCTTTGGCAAAAGCCTGTTTCTGGATACCTTGGCTGAATTGTTTGAGGGCAATGAGCCACTATTTCGCGGCCTGTACTGCCACGATAAATGGGATTGGTCGGTGCGCTACCCGGTGGTGCGCCTGAGCTTTGGCGCTGGCCTGCTGCAAGAGGCGCAAAGGCTGCAAGCCAAAATCCATGACCTGCTCAGTGTGAACGAGCAGCGCCTGGGCTTGAGTCTGCCCCCAGGGCTGGATGTGCCACAGCGCTTTAGCGCCCTTTTGCGCCAAGCGGAAGAAAAATACGGCCAGCGCGTGGTGGTGCTGGTCGATGAATACGATAAGCCCATTTTGGATAACCTAACGGATTCAGAAACCTCCCGCCAAATGCGCAATGGCCTGCGTGATTTGTACTCTGTCATTAAAGACAACGACGCGCATATCCAGTTTGCTTTTTTAACAGGGGTGTCTAAATTTAGCAAGGTGAGTATTTTTTCGGGGCTGAATAACCTCAACGATATTACTGTGGATGCGGATTACTCCGCTATTTGCGGCTATACCGACGAGGATGTAGATACCGTATTTGCTCCTGAATTTGCTCCTGAATTGGCAGGTTTAGAACGTCAGCAAATCCGTGACTGGTACAACGGCTATAACTGGCTGGGCACTGCCGTCTATAACCCCTTTGACTTGTTATTGTTATTTGATAAGCGGCAATTTCGCCCCTACTGGTTTGAAACCGGCACGCCCACCTTCTTGCTAGAGGTGCTCATGCAGCGCGGCACTTTCACCCCCAGCCTGGCTAATTTGCGCTGCGATGATGGCTTGCTCAACAGCTTTGATGTGGACTACATGGCCACCGAAGCCTTGTTGTGGCAAACCGGCTACCTTACCCTGCGCGGCCAGCGTTTGCTGGGCGCACGTTCTGAATACACCCTGGGCTACCCCAACCTAGAGGTTAAAAGCACCCTTAACGATGCGCTGGTTAAAGCCTTGAGCGGCAACCCCAGCGCCGCCAGCCGCGCTATGGGTGATTTGTACGACCTGTTAATGGCTAATCACTTGGCAGGGTTGCAACAACATTTGCATAGCTTGTTTGCCAGCATTCCGCACGATTGGTATCGCAATAATCCTATTACCCAATACGAAGGCTATTGGGCAAGCGTGTTCTACAGCCACTTTGCCGCTCTGGGGTTGGATATTGCGCTGGAAGATGTAACGAATAAAGGCCGTATTGATATGACGGTGTTATTTAACGGCCACATCTATTTATTTGAATTCAAAGTGGTGGAAGTGCTGGAGCAATCCGCTAAAGGCAAAGGTAAAGGCAAAGGCAAAGGCAAAGCCCTAGCGCAATTGCAAGCCAGAAACTACGCTGAAAAATACCGCGCCCGTGGTGAACCCATTCATTTGATTGGCGTGTAATTTAGCAGCCAAGAGCGCAATGTGGTGGGCTTTGAAGTGCTAACGCTGGATAAATAGCACAACGCTAAGGCTCCCCCCCTAATTCTCTTAAACCCCTTAAATCCCTTAAATCCCTTAAACCTTTTGT
>JAHAYB010000049.1 GCA_018384835.1 Comamonas sp. | reverse complement strand
CGTTTTACGCCTCTTGATCACCACGGCAGTCAGGTTTATCAAAAAGAAAACCCATCAGCGCTTGCTTTTATGGGAAGTCTCTGTAATGCAACAACGCCCTTTCCGGGAGGATGTGTCGGCTGAAGTCCTCATGACGCTATCTGACGATGGAGCCATGCTGGAGGTTCTCGACAGAGTTCGGTACGTCTGCCGGTCTTCAGGTGGTCAACTCCAAGACAAGGTAGTTTGGAAGCCGGATGAAGGTGAAATTGACGAGGTCAAATCTCTCTCAATCTCGATTCAATTTCCTCCTGGACATCAGTCGGCAGGAAAGAAGCAGGAGTTGTACAAGGCGGAGAGCATGGCGTTGGACCAGTTGCTCACAGAAGGCATCGAAGTGTCGCTGGCCGACTTCCAAAACGTGGATTCATTGGTCGTTTTTACCGAAGCCAAGTACATCGTGAAATTAGGAACGCTTCAGTATTGGACGATGGCGCATCCGACCAAGAACTTCAACATCACCATTACATATCCTGTGGCATGCGAGATTCAGTTCAAGACCCTCGTACTCGAGGATGTGGTTAGCCAAATTTCAAAAGTTCAGAGATATCTGAAGTTTGGTTATGGGATTTGGACCTTGCCGGCAAGTGGTATCGCTTGGGTAGTTTCGCATCGTCCAAACACACCCGCCGAAGTTCCTGCACCGCAGCCCTGCGACAGCCAGCCTTCGTGACCACCCTCCCGACACCATGATGGTTCTTTCGAACGTCTACCCACAGACTTCATAGCCTGTCCAGCTGCATAGTGCTTAATTTCCGCTTTGGCCGTATGCACATCGTTGATGTCTACATGCGACTTGAGCGGATGGCTTGCACCCTACTTACCTTGGTTGGAAGCTACGGAGAAGAGCAATAACAAAGCCGCATGAAGCGGCTTTGTTATTTGTCAGCAAATAGAAATGTTGCGGGCGATTGTTTGGTATTTCAGTCTATGAAAATCCCACTTTTTACTTACCAAAATCCCAGCTTTTCCATCCACCTACAAAAGCCATGCCCCTGTTCAAAAGCTGCCCAGCAACCAAATCACACACGCTATGGGCCACTGCGCTGCTGGCCATAAGCAGCACGGTGGCTGCGCCTGCTGTGGCGCAGCCCTCTGCGCCACAGCTTTCCGCCAGCTTTGCCGCGTGCATGGACAAGTCTGGTGGCGTCACGGCTGAGATGCATGCCTGCATCAGCGCCGAGCACACGCGCCAAGACCAGCAGCTCAACCGCAACTACCAAGTCTTGATGGCTGAACTCACCCCTGCGCGCAAAAAGCAACTGCAAACCGCCCAGCGCCTGTGGCTGCAATACCGCGATGCCAATTGCAATTTCTACGCCGACCCCGATGGCGGCACGGCGGCAGGTATTGCTGCTGCGGATTGTGTGCTGCAGATGACGGCGAGCCGCGCGCGGGAGCTGGCGGATTTGCGTTGAGGGCCTGCAAGGCAATAACAACAAGGGAGACCATCCATGTCCTTATTCCACGCCAAGATTGAAGGTGTGCCGCAGTTTGTGAGCTACTTCCCGGCCGTTCACCGGGCCATGCAGCACTTTGGGGGGCAAGCTACGCCCAAGCAGGTCTATGCTTTTATTGCGGAGCACGAAGGGCTGACGGAAGCAGAGCTTGAGCAGAAGCTTCCAAGTGGTGAAGTCGCTTATGTGAACCGCACCCGATGGGCAAGGCTTTACCTGACCAAAGCAGGCTGGATGTATAGCCTTAAACATGGTGTATGGGCGCTAACTGAGCTTGGCAAAGCTACTCCTGAGGTATCCGACACTCAGGCTGTCGCAATATTTAAGAGCATTAAATATCAGCACAAAGGACAGGAAGAAGCAATTGCAGCTCCTGAGAAGGTAGAACCAGACGACATCCAATACTGGTTTGTGGGTGCGATGTGGGATGAAGGCGAGCAAATGTCCCGCTTTATCCAAGAAGGCATTTGGCAAAACGGGTATGAGCACAAGTTTTCCGACCTTGTGTACAGCATGAAGCCGGGTGACAGGATTGCCATCAAGGCCACCTATGTGCGCAAGCACAACTTGCCTTTTGATAA
>JAHAYB010000037.1 GCA_018384835.1 Comamonas sp. | reverse complement strand
GCCCCCATCTCTCCCCCAGCCTGGCAGCACTGGCGCAAAAAATTGCCCAGCGCCAAGCCGTTGTCGGCATTTACGGGCTGGGCTACGTCGGCCTGCCCTTGGCGCTGCGCTTTGCCCAAGTGGGGGTGCGGGTGCTGGGCTTTGATATTGATGCCGAGAAGGTGCGCTGCCTCAATGCCGGCCACAGCTATATCGAGCGCATCAGCCCCGCCGAGATTGCCGCCGCCCAAGCACAAGGCTTTAGCGCCACTGCGGACTTTGCCCGCACCGCGCAGGTCGATGCCATGCTTATCTGCGTGCCCACCCCCCTAACGGCACACCGCGCGCCGGATTTGCGCTTTATCCTGGCCACCTTAGAGGCCATCTTGCCCCACATGCGCCCAGGGCAGCTCTTGAGCCTAGAGAGCACCACCTGGCCGGGCACGACAGAAGAGCTACTCGCCCCACGCCTTATCGCCCAAGGCTGGCAACCCGGCCAGAACTGCGCCCTGGTGTTCTCCCCCGAGCGCGAAGACCCCGGCAACCCCGACTACAGCCCGCGCAATATCCCCAAAGTCATCGGCGGCTACAGCCCCGCCTGCCTACACCTGGGGCAGGCGCTGTATGGCTTGGCCATTGAGCGCATGGTTGCCGTCAGCAGCCCCCGCGCCGCTGAGATGACCAAGCTGCTAGAGAACATCCACCGCAGCGTCAACATCGGCCTGGTCAATGAGATGAAAATCGTGGCCGACAAAATGGACATCAACATCCACGAAGTGATTGAGGCCGCCGCCACCAAGCCCTTTGGCTTTGTGCCCTATAAGCCGGGGCCGGGGCTGGGCGGGCACTGCATTCCGATTGACCCGTTTTACCTGAGCTGGAAGGCGCGAGCGTATGGCCTGAACACCCGCTTTATTGAGCTGGCCGGGGAGATTAACCACTTTATGCCGCACTGGGTGGTGGGCAAAATCATGGACGCGCTCAATGAGCGGGGGCAGGCGCTCAAAGGCAGCCATATTTTGCTGCTGGGTCTGGCCTATAAGAAAAACATTGACGATACCCGCGAATCGCCCGCCGTAGCCATCATGGATTTGCTGCAAGCCAAGGGCGCACAGGTGGCTTATAGCGACCCGCATGTGCCCCACTTTCCGCGCAAGCGCGATTACTATTTTGATTTGGACAGCGAGCCGCTTACGCCCGCCCACATCGCCCGTTTTGACTGCCTGGTGCTAGCCACCGACCACGACCGCTTTGATTACCCCCTGCTGCTGCAACACGCCCGCCTGATTGTGGATACACGCGGGCGGCTGCCCCTAGGGGGCAAGGTGGTGGGGGCATAGCGCTCTGGCCAATTAGGCGGCTCGCTCAGGTAAAGCTCTTACGGTTGCTGCCGCGTGGCTCGTAGGGCTTGCCAAAGTGGCCGCTGTTGCCGCCACCGCTGCGGCGCTCGCCAGAAAAGCCGCCACGGCCTTCAAAGCCTGCTCCGCCTTTGCGGCCACCGCCAAAGCCGCCTTCGCTGCGGCGCTGCTCAAAACCGCTGTTGCGGCTGTGGCTGGGGCGTTCGCTGCTGCGCTCAAAGCGGTCGTTGCGCTCGCCGCGTTCACTGCGCTCGGCACGGTCAAAGCGGGGGGCAAATTCGCGGTTGGGGCGGCTGTCGCCACCGGCAAAGCCGCCGCGCTCTTGGCGTGGGCCGCGTTCGCGACCTTCTGCACCGCCGCCGTAGTTGCCACCACCGCCACCAAAGTTACCGCCTGCGCCGTAGCTGTTGCCAAAGCCACTCTTGCGACCATAGCCCTCGGAATCGCGGCCACCTTCGCGTCGGCCACCAAAGCCGCCGCCGCTACGGCCTTCACGGTGGAAGCGGTCACGCTCACCACCACGGCCCTGACCGCCAAATCCCCCGCC
>JAHAYB010000029.1 GCA_018384835.1 Comamonas sp. | reverse complement strand
GTCAATGCCATAGCGGTCAGCATGGGCACGCATGCAGATAAGCAGGGCAGCGCCAGAGACGCAAAGTTGTTTGATGTGTTTTTGCATAAATCATCCGTGCTTGCTGAGAAAGTTGTTTTTCAAGCAAATATGGCAAACATAATTCCAACAAATATAAATGGCAGAATTATGATTAACAAAAAGTAAAAAATACTTGTAATAATATAGTTGTCGTTTGGTTTTTTGTTATTTTTGGCGCCGCTATTATTTGGTGGTGATTTTATTGTTGCCACATCCTGACTGATTGTGCTGGGTTGATGTGTAGTTGGCTTTTGTTCTTCTCGCGGTACCGGCACCGGTGGTGCTGTTTGTGTGGCGCCCTGGGCAGCAGGCGGCGTCATTGCTTCTGCAGGCGGGGTGGATTCTTCTGTGATGTCGGTCACGCCTGTTGATAGAGGCAGCTTCACATCGCCGCGTAAATCCGGTGGATTGTGATGAGGGGCTGGCTTGATTGGGCTTGGGTTGCCCGGCTCCTCTGGCTCTCCAAAGTCAAATTCTCTACCGTGGACTTCTTCATGACACGGGCGGCAGAGGGCTATCAAGTTCTTGTCTTGATTTGTCCCGTAGTTGCTCAAGTAGATGATGTGGTGGACATCCAGGGGGATATTGATTTCGCCGCAATTTTGGCAACATTGGTCGCGTGATCGGATGCGCCGGGCGCGATCAATCCAGTCTGCCGGATAACTCCATTGGCGCGATCCGTCGTAGCGCAGAAGACCCCTTCTGTAGGCGCGGACATTTATAAAGTCCCTCCCATTATTTAATTTATTTGCCAATAAACGATTGATCCATCCTGGCAATGCATGCAGGTACTCTGATTCTGTGAAGTTTGGATTGCGTTTTCGCATTCCTGTGCGCAGTAGACCTCCAATTCGCTGCTCTGAATACTTAGCCGGTTCTGGTGCTGAGTTCAATTTATCAATGCACTTTTGACAAATATCAACAGGTGCGGCGGTGTAAGCAAGAGTCTGCTTTTCTTTTAGGCAAATACGACAGGTTTTCAATTTGATTACCCTGCTATTGCTGTTAAGGCTGCACTAAACCAGCCCACCAAGGGAGGCATCCACCACCACGCCACACCAGACATCACCCGGCATCAGCTTTAGATACTTCTGGTCTTTGGGCCAGTCGGGGTTGATGGCCTCCAGATACGGGACACCCTCTATGTGGATGTACCGCTTGAACGTGGCCTCGTCGGAGCCTTCGCGCCGGACGATCACATACAGCCCAGGCGTGGGATCAAGGTCGGGATTGACGTGCAGGATCATCCCCTCGGTGAAGCTAGGAGAGCCGCCCGGGTTTTCCATTGACCGGCCTTTGACCCTAAGCATGTAGCCGCAAGGGCCAAGGCTCTTGGTGGATGGATACCAGTCCTGCGCATCCTCGCGGGTAAAACTGGCGCACAACTCGGTCCACATGCCCGCCTGGACACAGGAAAGCAATGGATACACCCCTTTTACGTCCGGCCCAGGTTCCACGTTGGGCGGCGATCGGTGATCTGTATCCATCCAACCAGATGGCTTGCCGCAGCCAACTTCCAACTTCCTGGCCAGAGCGCTCCCCATCTGCCTCGGCTTCCCCGTCTTCGAGTCCAAAGCCTGGTTTTTGATTTGACTCAAGTACACGGGCGACGTTGATGACGCCGCCGCAACTGCGTCAACTGAGCCGAGCTGGCGCGCGAGTGCATCCAAGTTTTCGCGCCTGATGTCTGAGATCGTCTTCATACGCCTATTTGAAGCGAAATGCTTATATCTTTGAAGAAGCGCCGCGCTTGATGTGCATAAGCATTTCGCTTATCATGGCTGCTATGAAACTGAGCGAATTCACTTCCGCTGAGCGCGGCAGGAAGGCAAGACTGGCATCTGACTTGGATGTTCCACCGCAACTTATTGGGCAGTGGAGTGACGGCTCTCGCCCCATCCCAAGTGCTCGCTGCCCATCCATTGAACTGGCCACCGGCGGTGCAGTGACGTGCGATGAGCTTCTGCCGAATCTGACGTGGTATCGCATCCCAGATGCGGCATGGCCGCATCCGCTGGGCCGCCCTGCGTTGGACTTTTGCCCTCCAACGCCCACCAGCTCTGCGCGAGCAGCTACAGAAACTGAGGTAGCCCATGGCTGAGAAGTTGACCCACGCCATCACGATCAAGATGACCGAGGCGCAGCACCGAGCGCTGCAGCTTCGCGCAGAGCAGAAGGGAACTGTTCCACCTGAGTACATGCGCCGCCTCCTTGAGAGTGACTTGCAGGCCGCTTGGGAGGATTTCCAAGCGCTTGCAGCCATATTCGGCAAAGGGGGTGCCGCAGTCCAGGGAAACCCAGGAAACCTGGGGGGTGACGCATGACAACCGCGTCCCCATGGGCGGGCTTGTACGCCCCCGCAGGCAAGCCCGATCTGCGCGACACATCTACCGCCCAATCCACCGCAGGACAGAAGGCCCGTACGGCTTTCGATGGCCCCGGCGACACCAGCACCGTGACGCTGGCCGTCAAACCGCGTCAGCGATATGTGCGTGGGCGCGGCATCACGATCCCGGGCAGCGATGCAAGTCGCAGCGATGCCGACAAGCGCTTTGGCATGCGCTGGAGCCGGATTTAGGCACAGGAAAAGCAAAACCCCGACGTGCTCGCAACACGCCGGGGCTTCTTTAAGAACGAAAGGAAAAAGTAGTGAGCAAAGTGTATCAATACCACAGCATGGACGCAAGCTGCCGTGGCCTGACAAAGCTGGCAGAGGTGGCGGCATGAGCAAACAAATAAGCAGCAAGCGCAGGGCTATGGTCTATGAGCGCGATGGTCGTCAGTGTCAATACTGCGGCAAGCCGAATTTATCAAGCGATGAAATAACCCTAGACCACATAACGCCCCAAGTTTTTGGAGGCGCTCACTCTGTAGATAACTTGAGGGTTGCTTGCAAATCCTGCAATTCATCTCGCAACAAAGCGTCTATTGAGGATTTCCGGCTCCAATGCACCTTGCGAGCGTCTGGACTGCTTCAAACCATATCAACAACCCAAGCAAAGGTGCTTATGGAGCGCGGCATAGACTTAAAGCTAAAGCCTGCGCACGTCTTCTTTTTTGAGCAAAAAGAGGTGGAGCAATGAGTATTGCCCATACTCCATTTGGCATTGTCCCAGTTGAAGTGGCTATGGATCAACGCCTGACGCTGCAGCAAATGCGTGTACTGATTGCGCTCTACACGTTTCGCAATCGCAACACTGAAATGGCCCACCCAACGCGCGAGGAAATACGCGAACGCACGGGCATGGCCTTGTCAAAAATAAGCACCGCAACGTCTGATTTAGAGCGTTTAGGGTGGCTCACAAAGGTGGGAAACGGTGGGCGTTCGCAAGCCACACGGTACCGCGTTCATGTGCCTGAAACCGTTACCGAACAGGAAACCGTTACCGAACAGGAAACCGTTACCGATTCGGTCAAAAACCCTTCCCGATTCGGTAACGAAACCCTTACCGAATCGGGAAGGGGCATAGAACAGACCATACATACCAAAGAACAGACCAATAGTGTTAGCGCTGACGCGCAAACCGCACCACCTGCCAAGCCCGAGAAAAAAAATGAGGCGGTCAAAGCTGCAAAGCCATCGGCCATTTCCAAACCCGATGAGGTGGCCGACCAGGTGTGGGCCGACTTCCTGCAGATTCGCAAAGCCAAGCGCAGCCCGCTGACGGCAACCGCACTGGCTGGCATTGAGCGCGAAGCCGCAAAGGCGGGCATTGGCCTGCAGCAGGCATTGGAGGTGTGCTGCGAAAGCGGCTGGGCGGGGTTCAAAGCCGACTGGTTTGCAAACCAAAGGACGGCAAATGCCCCAGCACAAGGGCGCGGGCAGATTGGACGCAAGCAAGC
>JAHAYB010000013.1 GCA_018384835.1 Comamonas sp. | reverse complement strand
GGCCGTCGCCGTTGTGCAGTTGGGTGGCTTTGTCGGCCACTTCCAGCTCCAGCCACTTATCGCCCAGTTGCGTGACCCAGCCAATGGCACGGCCTGGGGTTTTGGGCGTGTCAAACGCGCCAATGTCGATTTGGCGACCCTGCACAAAGTAATCGGTAAATTCGCGGTTGAAGTTCTGGTCAGGGTCAGGCGTAAAAGTAAAGGTGGTGCGCCCGCTGGAGGAGCGGTTGAGCGGCGCATCAGAAAACTCGCGCTCTTCAATGGCTTCGTCCAGCAGCTTGCGGTAATGGGCGGTGATGTTCTTCACATAGCCCATGTCTTTGTAGCGCCCTTCGATTTTGAAGCTGCGCACCCCCGCATCAATCAACGCCCGCAGGTTGTCGCTTTGGTTGTTGTCCTTCATCGACAGCACATGTTTTTCATGCGCAATGATGCGGCCTTGGCCGTCCAGCACTTCGTAGGGCAGGCGGCAGGCTTGGTTGCAATCACCTCGGTTGGCGCTGCGCCCGGTGTGGGCGTGGCTGATAAAGCACTGGCCGGAATAGGCCACGCACAAAGCGCCATGCACGAAAAATTCAATCGTGGTGCTGGGCTTCAAGACATCGCGGATGGCGGCAATTTGCTGCAAAGTCAGCTCTCGCGCCGGCACGATTTGCGAAAAACCTACGTCTTGCAAAAACCGCGCTTTCTCGGGCGTGCGGATGTCGGTTTGCGTGCTGGCGTGTAGCTGCATGGGCGGCAGGTCTAGCTGTAGCAAGCCCATGTCTTGGATGATGAAGGCATCCACCCCCGCTTCGTACAACTGCCAGGCCATGCGCTGCGCCGCTTCCAGCTCATCGTCGCGCAAGATGGTGTTGAGCGTGACAAAAATGCGGCTGCCAAAGCGGTGGGCGTGGCGCACCAGGCGCTCTAAATCCTGAATGCTATTGCCCGCACTGGCGCGTGCGCCAAAAGCGGGGCCGCCGATATACACGGCATCTGCGCCGTGGTTGATGGCTTCTATACCGATATCGGCGTTACGGGCGGGGGAGAGCAGCTCAAGCTGGTGGGGCATTACGGTCATAGGGGGCGGATTATCCTTGACGCGCTTGTCTTATCAGGCGGCGGGTAAAAAACCCTCTACGGACAGGTAGCGCTCGCCCGTGTCGTAGGCAAAGCCCAGTACGCGGCTGTTGGCGGGCAGCTCGGGCAGCTTTTGCGCAATGGCGGCCAGGGTTGCGCCCGATGAGATGCCTACCAGCAGCCCCTCTTCCCGCGCAGCGCGGCGGGCGTATTCGCGGGCATCTTCGCCGCGCACGGTGATTACGCCCGTTAGCAGGCTGGTGTCTAGGTTGTTGGGGATAAAGCCCGCGCCAATGCCTTGGATGGGGTGAGGGCCAGGCTTGCCGCCGCTGATGACGGGGGACTCTACTGGCTCTACCGCAAACACTTGTAGTTGCGGGTAGTGCTGCTTGAGCACCCGCGCCACGCCCGTTAAATGCCCGCCTGTGCCTACGCCGGTAATCAGCACGTCTAGCCCTTCGGGAAAGTCAGCTAGCACTTCCTGCGCGGTGGTTTGGGCGTGGATGTCGGCGTTGACGGGGTTGTCAAACTGCTGGGGCATCCAGGCACCGGGGGTTTGCTCTACCAGGGCTTTGGCGCGGGCAATGGCACCATTCATGCCCAGCTCTTTGGGGGTGAGGTCAAAACTTGCACCGTAGGCAAGCATCAGGCGGCGGCGCTCGATGCTCATGCTCTCGGGCATCACCAGTACCAGCTTGTAGCCTTTGACGGCGGCCACCAGCGCTAGCCCTACGCCGGTGTTGCCGCTGGTCGGTTCAATAATCGTGCCGCCGGGCTGCAAGAGGCCGGATTTTTCTGCCGCCTCCACCATCGCCAGCGCAATGCGGTCTTTGAGCGAGCCGCCGGGGTTGCTGCGCTCTGATTTAATCCACACCTCTTGGCTGCTGGAGGCAGCAGCAAACAGGCGCTGCATACGCAGCACGGGGGTGTTGCCGATGGTGTGCAAAATGTTGTCAACTTTCACGGGAAAATCCTTTCAATCCTGGCTGAAAACTTATGGGGTAACGGCAAATTGTCGCGCAGTTGTTCAGCCTGGGGCTGATATGTATATACCGCTATACATATTCCGCCCCCATGCTTTGCCCCGCAGCCCGCACTTTTACGCTGATAATCGCCCGCTTGTGAAGCCCTCCAGACCGCCGCCGGTGCTAGTGCCGAAAGGCCGCACTGGAGGAACGTCCGGACTGCATAGGGCGGCGTAGCAGCTAACGGCTGCCCACCGTGAGGTGAGGATTAGAGCAACAGAGACGAGCCGATTAAGTTCGGGTGAAACGGGCAATCTCTACGCGCAGCAACACCAAGTAGGCACACGTTGACGGGACCCCCGGAGTGTGCGGGTAGGTGGCATCGAGCCGGTGGGGCGACCCCCGGCCCAGAGTAATGGCGGTCACATACGGCTTAGGCCGTATGCACAGAATCCGGCTTATCGGGGGGCTTCACATCTTCTTTTTCCCCATATGAGTATCTCCCCCCCCCGCTATACAAGGGTTCCGCCCTGAGATTGAAGGCTTGCGTGCCATTGCCATTTTGCTGGTCATCGCCGCGCACTTTGGCATTCCAGGTTTTTCTGCCGGTTTCATTGGTGTTGATATTTTCTTTGTCATCTCTGGCTATCTCATTACCAGTATCTTGGTGCGTGAATATGACAGCCACGGACGCATTAACTTACCGCGTTTTTATGCTAACCGCCTGCGCCGCCTTTTTCCGGCGCTGGCAGTTATGGTGATTGTTAGTAGCGCAGTGGCTTACTACTTGCTGCCACCTATGCAGCAAATTGGACAAAGTCATGCGGCAGCCGCTGCCATTATTTGGTTGAGCAATGTGTATTTCACTTTTGCCGATGTGAACTACTTTGGGCAAGAACTGGCCAGCAATGCCTTTTTGCACACTTGGTCGTTAGGGGTGGAGGAACAGTTCTACCTTATTTGGCCCTTGTTATTGCTGCTGGCATTGGGCTTGACCGCCAAATTGGGGCGGCGCTTATTACCTGCCACTTTGGGTGTGGTGTTTATTGCCTCATTAGCCGCCTGCCTGTGGCTGGCACCGCAGCAGCCTAATTTTGCTTTTTATATGATGCCCACTCGCGCCTGGCAATTTGCCGCAGGTGGCTTGACTTGGCTGTTGTTGAAGCAAGCCCGACCAACACAAGCCCATGCTGCCGGAGCCGCTGGTTTGGCACTGCTGCTGTTGGCGTTGCTGACGATTAACCCGCATACGCTCTACCCCAGCGTCTTGGCCCTCTTACCCACTTTGGCCACCTGCACTCTGCTGTGGGCGGGAACGGCCCTAGGGCAAATCACCCAACGCCTGCTCTCACTATCGTGGATGCAGCGCATCGGCGGCTTGTCTTACGCATGGTATTTGTGGCATTGGCCTGTTTTAGTGATTGGCGAGGAGCTGCTGCCCATCAAAGGCCATGCGGGAAATACCTTATTGGCTTTAGCGCTCTCTTTAGCCTTGGCTTGGTTGACTCACCATTTGCTTGAAAACCCGA
>JAHAYB010000497.1 GCA_018384835.1 Comamonas sp. | reverse complement strand
TGTTTTCGTTGGGGTATTTGTATAAACGGGGCATGATAATGGCCTCCTTTTATGTTGAGTAACAAAATGAAAAAATATCCCACAAGCCAATTTACCCCCCCCCCCGAACTGTCAATAAGTAAAAACACTGGGTGATGGATAAGGATAATAAAAATTTCCCAAAAAACAACACTTTTACGATATTTACCCAGGGGTATAAAAAAACCCGTCATGTGTGGTGAGGATGCAGAGCAACCCCTTGCCCAAGCAGTCTAAAAACGACGGTATATTGCGTCACATCCATGCAACAACACCTCCTAACGAATTGCAGCCCCAGTGCCAGCGGCAGCGCTCAATGCGCTGCTGTGTTGGTTTGTGCCGTCCCCTCTTCAGGGCGCAGAGGAGGTCAATGAAGGTAGGCCATGAAAATTGCTGTAATTGGCGCAGGCATCAGCGGCTTGAGTAGCGCCCTGGCGCTGGCCCACGATGGCCACGAACTGACCATCTATGAGCAAAGTGCCGCTGCTGCCCAAGCCTGTAGTTTTGCCCCTGCGGGCTGGTTGGCTCCCAGCCACTGCGCCCCCTTGGCTGCCCCCGATAACCCGTGGAGCACACAGGCGCAGCGCCCCCACAAATCAGGGCTTTTAAGCGGCAACTGCCTGCCCGGTAGCCGCAACTGGCGTTGGTTGCGCCAGTGGAAAAACGCTGCCCAAAGCGCCCCCAGCACCACCTTGGCCGCTTGGAATGCCTACAGCCTATCGCTGCAATGGCAGCACTGCCCCGACCCGCGCAGCAGCGCCGAGCGCAATCAAGGCGCACTCGTACTGCTGGCCAATCAACAAGCATGTGAACACTGACAGCAAGCGCTAGAGCGCCCACTGTGGCAGCAAAACGCCGCGTCCTCGCACTTTGCCGCTTTGGATAAGGCGGCGCTTATCTCGCCGGCCATGGCGCGTACCCTAGAGCCTGGCCTGGGCGAGGTGTTGCCCTTGGCAGGCGCGGTGCATTTTCCTTTGGCGCAAAGCATGAATAGCCGCTTATGGGGTCAGCACCTGCGCCAAGCACTCACGGTGCTGGATGTGCGCTTGTGGACCAGTGCCCCGGTGGAGTATGTCCACCCTCGCCCCGTCAGCGTGCAGGTACAAGGCCAGCAGGTAGCGTATGACGCGGTGGTGCTGTGTACCGGCAGCGATACCCATCTGCTCAAACGCCTGGGCATTGCCCTGCCGTGTATGGAGATTGCTGGCTACAGCATCACCGCCCCCGTGCGCGACCCACTGCAAGCGCCACGCGCTGCTGTGCTGGACTGGGCGCAGCAAACGAGCATTACCCGCCTGGGGCAGCGGGTGCGCATCAGCGCCGGTGCCGAGCTAAACGCCCCCGCCCAAGCGCCCTTGCACCAGCCCACCTTGCAGCGTATGTACGCCCTGCTGCGCGACTGGTTTCCGGGTGGGGCGCAACTGGCCTCACCGCATATTCAAGAATGGCGTGCCCTGCGTAGCTTTTTGCCCGATGGCCTGCCTGCCCTGGGCCCTAGCCCGCACCCAGGCATTTGGCTGAACTTAGCGCACGGCAGCCACGGCCTGAGCCTAGCGGCTGGCTGCGCCCAGGCGCTTGCCGATATGCTGGCTGGCCGCCCCTGCGCCTTGGATGCCCAGGGGCTGCACCCAGGGCGTTTTGTAGCTTGACAGACTTCAAGCCTGCGCCTTAAACCATGTCTGAGGACAAGCCCGCCGTCTGGCTAAAGCCGCAATCGACGTAGGTGATTTCAGCCGTCACACCTGCTGCCAAGTCGGACAGCAAAAAGGCGGCCACATTGCCCACATCTTCAATCGTGACGTTGCGGCGCAGCGGCGCAGAGTCAGCAATGCGCGAGAGCAGCTTGCCAAAGTCTTTAATGCCGCTGGCAGCCAGGGTTTTGATGGGGCCAGCGCTAATGCCATTGGCGCGAATGCAGCGCCCGTCTTCGGTGCGACCCACGGCCTCGGCCAGGTAGCGTACTGAGGCTTCTAGCGAAGCCTTGGCCAAGCCCATGGTGTTGTAGTTGGGGATGGAGCGCAGTGCGCCCAAGTAGCTTAGGGTGAGTAGGGCGGATTTGTCGTTGAGATAGGGCAAGGCAGCCTTGGCCATAGCGGGAAAGCTGTAGGCGCTGATGTCATGCGCCACGCGGAAGTTCTCGCGCGTCATGCCATCCAAAAAGTTGCCCGCAATGGCCTCGCGGGGGGCAAAGCCAATGCTGTGTACAAAGCCGTCAAACTGGCCCCAAGCTGCGCCCAGGTTGGTGAACATCTGCTCGATTTGTGCATCGTCGGCCACGTCGCAATCAAATACCAGCTTGG
>JAHAYB010000495.1 GCA_018384835.1 Comamonas sp. | reverse complement strand
CTGATAGAGCGTGTTCCATGCTACGGCCAATGGTTCCGACTTTCTGTCTTCTACCAAGCTGCTTCTGGCCGTCTGCATACTGCAATTACCGACCCGAATTGGAGTCGAGAGGATTCAGTTTCGGCCAAGAATTTGGAAGTACGCGAAACGTTGACCAAAATTATTCGCGATCAATGGAAAAACCATCCAGAACATCTCGACAAGATCGTGCCGACATACCCACCAGGAGGCAAGCGCATGCTGCGCGACAACGGCGTGTGGGCAGCTGCTCTGCAGCGTCCGAACGCAGCATTAGTGACCAATCCTATTGTCCGTTTCACGGAAACAGGTTTGGTGACTGCAGATGGCGTTGAGCATCCAGTGGATGTTGTTGTCTATGCGACAGGCTTTACCGCTGCTGAGTTTCTTGATCCAATGGAAATTCGTGGTGCTTCAGGCCAGACCATCAAGGAATACTGGAAGGGAGATGCAAAAGCATGGGGCGGCATTGCCGTGCCTGACTTTCCCAATTTCTTCATCCTGCTTGGTCCGAACACGAATTATGTCGTACACGGTAGCCAGCACTTCATGATGGAATGTGCAACGGAGTTCGCCGTCGAAGCGATCCATCAAGTTCTGCGCCGAGGCATTAAAGGCATCGAAGTTAAACAAGAGGCCTTGGATGCTTTTGTCGAGCGCGTTGATGCTGAAAACCAGCGCCGCGCTTGGGGTCGCCCTCAGATCAGCAATTGGTACAAGAATCGCTTTGGGCGCGTCTCTCAGGTTTGGCCATTCAGCCACCGTGAGTACTGGCAGCTCACCCATGACGTTGACTTTGACAGCGACTTCATCTCGCATTGAATCAATAGGCCTTTGGAGCATAGAAGGATATGGCTTTAGATAGCGCCACAAAGGCCTTGTTGCAGACTTGGGCAGCAGCAGCGGGGCCAAATACAACACCGTTATGGCAATTGGATGTATCACAAGCTCGTGAGGTTGTCAAGCGTAAAGCGCTTCAGCGTGAACCTGGGCCATCGATGGCTCGATGTGAAGATATCTTGATTCCGGTTAGGGATGGTTCCTCAATCCCTGCCCGACTCCTAGTACCTACTGAGCAGCCGCGAGGTTTGCTAGTGTATGTGCATGGTGGCGGTTGGGTACTGGGCGAGCTATCTGAATTTGAGACCATTGGGCGCAAGCTTGCAGAATGCACAGAGGCGGCGGTACTACTGGTGGGGTACCGCCTTGCTCCTGAGCATCCGTTTCCAGTCCCCTTGCAAGACACATGGGATGCTCTGCTTTGGGCTAATGAGCACAAGGTGGAAATCACAGGAAGCGATGTTCCGCTGGTCATTGCAGGCGATAGCGCTGGCGGCAACCTAGCTGCGGTCGTTGCGCGTTGGACTCGAGATCAAAACGGCCCCAAACTTGCAGCGCAAGTACTGGTGTATCCAGTTACCGATGCAGATTTCTCGCGTCCCTCTTATCAAGAGCCAGAGAACCAGACACTTTTGTCTGCTCCACTCATGAGCTGGTTCTGGGATCGATACGTCGACGATGCATCTATGCGTTTACAGCCAGACGCATCTCCGTTGCGTGCCAACGACTTATCAGGCTTGCCTGCCGCATTTGTGGTGACGGGTGAGCACGATATCCTGCGCGATGAAGGGCAGGCTTATGCTGCCGCAATGGCTGATGCTGGTGTGGAGGTAGAACACCATGAAATGCTTGGGCAGATGCATGGGTTTTTCAACATGCCTGGGATCCTGCCTGCTAGCGATCAGGTTATAGAAAGAATCCGCAGCTTTCTTGACTGCAAATTGCGAGCATAAAGTTATTTCATTAAACAGGTTACCAGCTCCTTTTTCAGGTTAACTCCTCGGATGATGTGGTCCCTGTTTTGTGGAGTTCTTAGCTCCCTGCTTACGCGGCCTTTTTGCGCTGCGCTTCGTACCAGCGTTGCTCGTATTGCATGGGGCTGAGGTAGCCCAAGCTCGAATGCAATCTGCGGTGATTGTAGAAGGCCATCCAGTTCATGATGGCCTGCCTAGCTTGCTCACGGGTAGCGAAGCGCTGGCCATGCACGCAAGCAACCTTCAACCTGCCCCAGAAGCTTTCGATGGGCGAGTTGTCCCAGCAATTGCCTTTGCGGCTCATGGATGAGCGTATCCCCCACTTTGCTAAAGCAGCTTGGAAGTCATAGCTGCAATATTTGGTAGATAGCGCCCGGCTCAGGGTGTCTTCGCCACCAAGCCATAGCCAGCGCATCCTTGACCAAACTGGTTTGCATGTGGGACTGCAAGCTCCAGCCCACAATCTGACGACTGAACATATCAATCACAGCAGCCAGGTACAGCCAGCCTTCATCGGTGGCGATATAGGTGATGTCACCGCAAAGAAGTTGGTTGGGTGCCTGCGGCGTAAAACGTCGCTGCACCAAGTCAGGGGCCACAGGCAGGCTGTGCTTGCTGTCCGTGGTCACGATGAACTTGCGCTTAGTTTTAGCGCGTATATCGTGCTCGGCCATTAGCTTGCGCACCCGCTCTTTGCCAATGTGCAGACCTTGGGCTTGTAGCTGTTTTTGCATACGTGGCCAACCATACTCACCTTTGACCTGCGCATGGATGGCACGAATGTAGGTCAGCACCAATGCATCACTACACCCCTGTGGTGCCTCACCACGACTATGCCTCAGCGAAAGTACCCACTGCTGCTGACCTGCAGTACATGGCAAGAAACAGCAACAGGATAGACGCCCTTCATTTGCTCAATCCAGGCGTACCTCGCAGCACG
>JAHAYB010000310.1 GCA_018384835.1 Comamonas sp. | reverse complement strand
TTTTTTTACTTGCCGCGCATCAAAACAGCGTGGGCACTCTTGCACAGCTTGGTTCATTCGAGAGCACCCAAACCTATTAAGACCAAGGTAGCGGGGCTTATTTCAGCCAGCCTTTTTCCTTGTAGTAGCGCTCAGCGCCCTCATGCAGAGGGGCGCTCAGGCCATCTTTAATCATGCTCTCGGGGCTGAGGTGCGCCAAAGCGGGGTGCAGCTTTTTGAACTCATCAAAGTTATCAAATACCGCTTTGGTAACGGCATAAACCGTATCTGCCGGGGTTTTGCTGGATGCCACCACCGTAGCCAGCACACCGTAGGTTTCTGTAGCGTTGGCATTATTAGGGTACAGGCCACCAGGAATAGTCACCTTGGCGTAGTAGGGCTTGTCAGCCACCAACTTATCGATAGCAGCGCCCGTCAGCGGTACTAGTTGTGCGCCACAGGTGGTCGTGGGGTCTTGGATGTTGGCACTGGGGTGGCCTACGCCATACAGGAAGCCGTCAATCTTGCCATCGCATAAGGCTGGACCGTGCTCATCGGCTTTGAGTTCAGAGGCCAGGGAAAAATTACCCTGTGTCCACTCTATCGCTTGCAACAACTCATCCATGGCCGAGCGTGTGCCCGAGCCAGGGTTGCCGACGTTAAAGCGCTTGCCTTTGAAGTCTTCAAACTTGCTGACATTGGCCTCTTTACGGGCCACAACGGTAATAGGCTCGGGGTGTACGGCAAACACCGCACGCAAATCGCCGACTACGCCGCCTTCCTTAAACTGCCCTTCGCCTTTTACAGCGTTGTACTGCACGTCAGACTGGGTGAAACCCAAGTCCAGCTCACCAGCCTTGATGGTGTTGACGTTAAACACCGAGCCACCTGTGGACTCCACCGAGCAGCGAATGCCATGGCTGGCGCGTTCCTTGTTGACTAGGCGGCAAATGGCTCCGCCAGCAGCGTAATACACGCCAGTAACGCCTCCGGTTCCGATAGTGACAAATTTTTGCTGTGCAGCGGCAGGGGCGCTAGATAAAGCCGCTGTTGCGGCAAAGGCCACAGGTGCTAGGCTGTATAGGGTTTTTTTCAACATTGAGCGCATACGCATTGTTTATCTCCTTCGTATTGTTAATGGGTATCGGATGGGAAGGGTTGAAGCCCTCTGCCCTGCAAGCCAGAGCCACTGCCTCCCTAGATACCCCAAGATAAAAGTAGCCCGCAGGTGAGGGGCTATCCTACCAAGTTATGGACGCACATTTGAGAAAAAATCAAAAACTGTAATAACCCTGGTCGTATTAAGGCGATATTGCCTACTTTGTTATTGGCTTTTTACCTGGCTTTTACCAGCCCAGTGGAGCAGCGCTAAAGCCCGGTGGGGCTTGGCGCGTATCGGTAAAAGTTGCCCATTCCCACGCATTTTCTTGTGCTTGCAGGGCACGCAGTAACTGGTTATTCATAGCGTGGCCAGAACGAAATGCACTATACGCCCCCAAAATAGGATGGCCAATTAAATACAAATCGCCAATAGCATCTAAAATTTTGTGTTTAACAAACTCATCGTCATAGCGCAACCCATCGCTATTGAGGACTTTGTAATCATCCATCACGATGGCATTATCCAGGCCACCCCCTAGGGCTAGGCCATTGGTGCGTAGCATCTCAACATCACGGGTAAAACCGAAGGTACGGGCGCGGGCAATATCACGGCTGTAATCACCGCTAGCCCAGTCAAATTCAAAAGATTGGCCGGTATTATCAACAGCGGGGTGGGCAAAATCAATTTCAAACCTGAGCTTAAAGCCATGATAGGGTTCAAAACGCGCCCACTTCAGTTGTTGCCCTTCGCCCTCCCTGACTTCCACCGGCTGTAATATACGGATAAATTTTTTAGGCGCTTTTTGTAATTGCACGCCAGCACTTTGCAATAAAAAAACAAAAGAAGAGGATGAGCCATCCAAAATAGGCACCTCCTCAGCCGTGATATCAATCACAATATTATCAATACCCAAACCACACAGGGCAGACATCAAATGCTCCACCGTATGCACCTTTGCCCCCTGCGCACCAATGGTAGAGGCCATGCGCGTATCCACTACCGCTTGGGCGGTAATAGGGATTTGGACAGGCTCGGGCAAATCTATCCGCCGAAACACAATGCCCGTATCCGCTGGTGCGGGGTGTAGCGTCATCTCGACGCGCTGGCCACTGTGCAAGCCCATGCCAACGGCACGGGTGAGGGTTTGAATGGTGCGTTGCTCTAGCATGGCGAGAATTTTATGAGTTTTGGTGAGGCATAAAAAAACCGCCCACTACAGGCACATGGCACTATCCATGTGCTGCCGTGGGCGGTGGCTATAGCAGTTGTTGTGGGGTTGGTAACAACGGCTAACTAATCTGCTTGGCGGCGTAAGAAGGCCGGGATTTCGTAATCTTCCATGCCGCCAGAGGACATGGCCTCCACCTTACGCGCTGCGCTACTGGGGTTGGCAGAGCTAGAGACCGGTGCGCCGCCGCTGCTATCACGGCTGTCGCTGCGCCGGTTAATCCAGACGTTAGCGCCTCCACCGCCAACAGCAGCGCCTGAACCAGCGCTGTTACCAGCACCAGCACCTGCTCCTACACCCGCACCGGCAGAGCCACCAGAAGCGCCCGCCGCCGCCCGCCCCAAACCAGCACCTGGAGGGTTGCCATGCTGGGGGTACAGCGCCGTATGCCCGACCCCGCCAACGGGCGAACCCATGCCAGGAGAAGACAGCGGTGCGTTATCCGTGCCCGTGCGCAGTTGCTCTAAGCCACCGTTGAGCACCGACATGGATTTACGGCGCAAATCTGCACTGGATAAGCCGGTGGCCAAAACGGTAACGCGGATGGCATCGCCCAAAGTCTCATCAAAGGCAGCACCGTAGATGATGTTGGCCTCGGGCGAGGCGTAGTGCTCCACCGTTTGCATCGCCAGCTTCGATTCGTTGAGCTTTAAGCTGCCCTTGGCCGCAGAAATGAGCAGCAGCACGCCCTTGGCACCGGACAAGTCCACGCCTTCCAAGAGGGGGCAGGCCACGGCCTGCTCGGCAGCTAGGCGGGCGCGGTCTGGACCTTCGGCGGTGGCCGTACCCATCATGGCGCGTCCAGGCTCGCCCATGACGGTGCGCACGTCTTCAAAGTCCACGTTGACTAGGCCGTAGTCGTTAATGACCTCGGCAATGCCACCCACAGCATTGCGCAGCACGTTGTTGGCTTCGGCAAATGCGGCTTCTTGGGTAACATCTTCACCCATGACTTCCAGCAGCTTTTCATTGAGCACGACAATCAACGAGTCCACATTGCCTTCTAGTTCAGAAAGCCCCGCTTCGGCATTTTTCATGCGCCGCGAGCCTTCCCACTCAAAAGGCTTGGTGACAACTCCCACCGTCAAAATACCCATCTCTTTGGCGATGCGGGCAATGACAGGGGCAGCACCTGTGCCAGTACCACCGCCCATACCGGCAGTGATAAACAGCATGTGCGCACCTTCAATGGCGTTGCGGATGTCTTCTTCCACCGCCTCAGCACATTCTTTGCCGCGCATGGGCTGACCGCCCGCGCCCAAGCCCGTGTTGCCCAACTGGATGGTGCGATTAGCTTGGCTGCGAATCAACGCCTGGGCATCGGTGTTGGCACTGACAAACTCCACCCCTTGGACGCTGTTGCTAATCATGTGCTCTACGGCGTTGCCACCGCCACCACCTACACCGATGACCTTGATAAGCGTGCCCTGGTTAAACGTCTCAGCCTCCACAATGCCGATGGTTGCGCCGCCTATGTTGTCCATTCTTGCACTCCTGATAACCTTCTTGATGCTTAAAAATTTCTGATTGCCCTATTGTGACAAAAAACCGTAGATTATTGCATTCTAAAGCGTCACAATAGGCTCAACTTTCTAAAAATTGCCAATAATGAAGCCGCGCAGCCGCTCAAAAGCGGTTTTCATTGTTCCCGTTTTTTGCGCTACCTTATAACCACGGATGCGGCTTAGTCGTGCCTCTTCTAACAAGCCCATAACGGTGGCTGCACGCGGCTGAGCCACCATATCGGCCAAAGCACTGGCGTATTTGGGTACGCCTCGGCGGGTGGGTTTGAGGCAAATATCCTCTGCCAACTCCACCATGCCGGGCATTACCGCTGTGCCCCCGGTCAGCACAATGCCCGACGAGAGTAGCTCCTCATAACCCGACTCGCGAATAACGCGGTGTACATGGCGAAAAATCTCTTCTACCCGCGCCTCGATGACCCCAGCGAGCGCTTGCTTGCTGATAAGGCGCGGCCCACGGTCGCCCACGCCAGGCACTTCGACATCGGCGTTGGGGTCGGCCAGTGATTGCTTGGCATAGCCGCTTTCGATTTTGATGTCTTCAGCGTCCTTAGTGGGCGTTCTGAGCAGCATAGCAATATCGCTAGTAATCAAATCCCCTGCCACGGGAATAACGGCGGTGTGGCGAATAGCCCCGCCGGTAAAAATAGCCACGTCGGTTGTGCCTGCACCAATATCAACCAAGGCCACGCCCAACTCGCGCTCGTCTTCAGTGAGTACCGCCTGGCTCGAAGCCAAGGGGTTGAGCAGCAACTGCTCCACCTCTAAGCCGCAGCGGCGCACGCATTTAATGATGTTTTCTGCCGCGCTTTGCGCACCGGTGACGATATGCACCTTCACCTCTAGGCGTGTGCCGCTCATGCCGATAGGCTCTTTGACATCTTGGCCATCAATCACAAACTCTTGCGGCTCAACCAACAGAAGGCGCTGCTCGGAAGAGATGCTCACGGCCTTGGCCGTCTCAATCACCCGCTCCACATCGGCGGGCGAGACCTCTTTATCTTTAATAGCCACCACCCCCGGCTGGTTAAACCCCCGGATATGGTTGCCGGTAATGCCGGTATAAACCCTGTCGATAGAGCAGTCGGCCATTAGCTCGGCCTCTTTTAAGGCGTGCTGGATGCTTTGCACCGTGGCCTCAATGTTGACCACGCCGCCACGCTTTAGCCCCAGGCTAGGAGCCACGCCTAGCCCGATGAGCTTGAGCTCTCCGCCCGCAGCCACCTCGGCGACCACAGCCATGACTTTGGCTGTGCCCACGTCTAAGGCCATTACAACGTCTTTAGATTCTCTTGCCATATCAGCGCCTGCCTTGGACAGGGTCGTACTTGTTGTTTTCTTGCAGTGAACTTGCTGCAACCCGCCATTGTCGGTCAGATGCAGTCCTTATGTGCTCTTTGCCCAGTTGCGATAAGGTACTTACCCCTTGCAAGCGCAGGGCATAACCATCGGGGTAGCGCAAATCTGCATATTGCAGGGCTTTGGCTTGCCGACGGTATTGTTGCAGCACTTGGGTCAGAGTACGCACAAAACGCTGGCTGCGCTGCAAGACTTCTTCTGTTTTGCCTGTGCCCAGCTCAACGCGTGCATCGTTATCCAATTGCAGCCACCAGCCGCCATGGTCGTGCTGCACCAAAGCAACAATATCGAGCTGTAGCGCTTCAAACAGCGGGTGCAAAGCGTAATACATGGCCTGCACTTGGGGGGCAGAGCCTGCCGGACCAAATAAGCGCGGCAGTGTATCTTGTTCCAAGTCGCTGTGGTTGGCCTCGAAAATTTCTCCAAAAGTGTTAAGCATACTCGCCCCGACCTCTTGCCCCCAGTAGGCTTGCGCCTCGTGCTCGTGCAGACGCACCCATAGGCCGCTGGGGTAGGCACGGCGCACCTCGGCGCGGCGCACCCAGGGCACTTGCTCAAATACCTGCTGCGCCTGGCCTAAATCCAGGGTAAAGAAGTTGCCCGTCAGGTAAGGGGCGACGTTGGCGCGTAGCGTCACCGCGTTGTTGTGCGTAAGCTGCCCATCGACCACGATACGCGCTATCGAGAAGGTGGGATGGCGCAGCACCCACATTAACGCAAAGCCCAGCACCAACAGCCACACGCCCAAGAATAAAAAAGAGGCGGTGACGTTCATCAGACGCACGTCCAGGGGTGCGTCCAGATGCGGATGGCGAATGGGGGGAAACTTCGGGAACAGCAAGGGCAAAAAACAGGCAACAGGGTTGATGACTTTACAAAGCGTGGTCTAAGCTGGCAGCAGCCAGCAAGTGCAGACAAAGCTGCTCATAGCCCATGCCATCGGCGCGTGCGGCCATCGGCACTAAAGAATGGCTGGTCATGCCTGGCGAGGTGTTGATTTCTAACAAAAATGGCTGTCGGTCACTGGCACGAATCATGACATCCACCCGCGCCCAGCCTCGGCAGCCCAGCGTGCGATAGGCACGTTCACACAGGCGCTGAATCTGCTCTTCCTCAGCGCTAGGCAGACCGCTGGGGCAGTGGTATTGGGTTTCGTCGTTGAAGTATTTATTTTCGTAGTCGTAATTGCCGCCGGGCGCAACGATGCGAATCACGGGCAGGGCGCGGGCATTGTGTGCGCTGCCCAAAATCGGACAGGTGGTTTCGTCGCCATCAATAAATTGCTCGCATAGAACCTCGTGGTCGTAGCGAGCGGCCAGCGCGTAGGCGGCGGCGCATTCTTCAGCGCTGGTGACTTTGGTTAGGCCAATGGTCGAACCTTCGCGTGCGGGTTTGACAATCATGGGAGCGCCCAAAGCAGTCAATGCTTGCTCTGTCTCTTGGGCGCTGCTGACTAAGCGCCAGTCGGGGGTAGGCAGACCTTCAAAGCGCCAGATGCGTTTGGTCATGACCTTATCCATGCCGATGCTCGAAGCCATCACCCCTGAACCGGTGTAGGGAATGCCTAGCAGTTCTAGCGCACCTTGAACGCAGCCATCTTCCCCATAGCGCCCATGCAGAGCGATAAAGCAGCGCCCAAAACCTTGGGCTTTGAGCTGTTCCAACGGCTGCTCGGCGGGGTCAAAAGCGTGGGCATCGACACCTTGGCTTTGAAGGGCTTGCAACACGCCTTGGCCAGACATCAAAGAGATTTCACGCTCAGAGGAGCGCCCACCCATCAGTACGGCTACTTTGTCTTTCATCGTGTTTTTTTCGGTCTTTGTCACTTTCTGAACCCCTCACCTAATCCTTTAACCCTTTAACAAATCCAGCACCTTGGCAGGCACTGCGCCGATAGAACCTGCCCCCATGCACAGCACTACGTCGCCTGGGCGGGCATTGTCCACGATGGCTTGCGGCAAGTCAGCCACCTCGGGCACAAAAAGCGGTTCGACCCGTCCGGCCACGCGCAGCGCTCGCATTAAAGAGCGGCCATCGGCAGCTTGCAGCGCAGGCTCGCCAGCGGCATAGACCTCGGTGAGCAAGACCGCATCGGCCAGACCCAGCACCTGCACAAAATCTTCAAAGCAATCGCGTGTGCGCGTGTAGCGGTGCGGCTGAAAAGCCAACACCAAGCGCCGCTCGGGGAAAGCGCCTCGCGCTGCTGCCAAGGTCGCACGCATCTCTACGGGGTGATGGCCGTAGTCATCGACGAGGGTGAAACTGCCGCCTTGAATGCTGCATTCATAGCGCTGAAAACGCCGCCCCACGCCGGTAAAGCCCTCTAAGGCGCGAAGCAGGTCGCTATCAGCAATCTCTAGCTCCATCGCTACGGCCACTGCCGCCAACGCATTTAAGACGTTGTGCTCGCCGGGCAAACTCAGCGTCACCTCCAGCGGTGGATAGCTCTGGCCGTTTTGCCGCAGCACGCGAAAACACATCTGCGCCCCTTGTGCGCGGACATCGACGGCGCGTATCTGTGCCTCGGGGTGAAAACCGTAAGTCGTCACCGGACGCGCTAGGCGCGGCAGCAAGTCGCGCACGGCGCTGTCGTCGGTGCAGACAATGGCGCGGCCATAAAAGGGCATTCGATGCAGAAAATCCACAAAAGCCTGCTTGAGACGGCCAAAGTCGTGGCCGTAGGTTTCCATGTGGTCAGCGTCGATATTGGT